>JANXXG010000147.1 GCA_025350745.1 Chloroflexota bacterium
CGGGCGGGGGAGCGTGGCCGAGGAGTTCGTTCCGTCGAGCTCGTGGGCCTTCGCCCGTGATATCCCGCGGATCAGCCCGTCCGCCGCCGAGGCGAAGGCGCTGCTCGACGGCGCCGACTGGAAAGATCATGACGGGAACGGCATCCGCGACAAGGGCGGCGTCCCGCTCACGTTTGCGATCTCGACCTCCGATGAGCCGGCTCGTTTGGCAGCCGCGCGGCAGATCGCCGACGATCTCACGAATATCGGCATCTCTGTCGAGGTCCGGGCGGTCACGTTCGCCGACCTCGTCGATCACGTCGCGCGGCAGCGAGATTTCGACGCACTACTCGTTGGGATCACCGTGGGCACCGACCCGGACCCGTATCCCTTCTTCCACTCGAGCCAGGTCAGCGATCCGGGCGACAACTTCTCCGGCTACTCCACGCTCGCCATGGACCGGCTGTTGGAGCAGGCCCGCCGGACGGTGGATCAGTCCAAGCGACGTGAGCTGCTCGGCCAGGCGTTCACCGCGATCGCTGCCGATCTACCGGTGCTGTTCCTCTACTACTCCGATTATCTGTACGCGCAGTCGCGCACCCTGAAGGGCTTCAAGGTCGCGCCGGTCAACGATCCGACGCAGCGGTTCTGGAATGTCGAGGAGTGGTACGTGAAGACGGCGGTGAAGCAGTAGTCAGATAGCTGGCAAGTCCTATGGACACGGCCGTAGGGCTGTGGGCATATGGGATCGTGACGAGCGGCGAGGGCAAGGGGTGGTCAAGAGGGCGGAACGCGCAGAACGATCCACGGATCGCGCGCAACGCGGCGTCGCATCGTGGGATGACCTACGCGTCTCATGTGACCCCAGCCGAGGACGGAAGGCGCCGTTCCGCCCCGGCGTCCACCGAATGGACACCAACACTCGCCTACGCCGTGGGTCTGCTCGCGACCGACGGCTGTCAGACCGACGGCCGACACCTCGCCTTCTCGAGTGCCGACAGAGAGCTCGTCGAGGTCCTTCTTGGGTGCCTCGGGAAGAACAACAGGATTGCCGCGGCGCGCACGAGAACGGGCGGGATCGTGTATCGGACGCAGATAGGTGACGTCGCCTTCTGTCGTTGGCTCGTGACGGTGGGCGTCACGGCGCGCAAGAGCCTCACCCTCGGAGCTCTTGTCGTGCCCGATGAGCTGGTCTTGGAATGCGCGCGGGGGCTGCTGGACGGTGATGGAAGCATCACCAACTTCGTTCACCGAGCGACGAAAAAGGCGGCTCCCGACTACCAGTACGAGCGCATCGTCCTCGGATTCAGCTCGGCAAGTCGCGCCCACCTCGAATGGCTTCGGATCAAGCTGCAGCCATACGCAGGTTGTCCGGGATGGCTCGAAATAAGGCCGCCAAAGAATGGTCGGCACGAGTTCGTCACGCTTCGGTACGGCAAGCGAGACGGACTCCGGCTCCTTCCCTTCCTCTATCGCGATCGAGCGGTGCCGCGACTAGAGCGGAAGTACCGGATCTGGCAGAGCTACATCACGCGTCATCCGCAGCCGCGCACGGTACAATCGTCTTCCTCGCCGACGTAGCCGAATTGGCTTAGGCGCCGTCTTCAGGAGGCGGTTCCCGTAAGGGAGTGCGGGTTCGAGTCCCGCCGTCGGCACAGCCTCAACCGTCCTCGCTACCATCGGTCACCGATGCCGAAGCGCGACGCCTCAAGCGTCTGGATCTCTGTCGACATGGAAGGTATCGGCGGCGTCGCCGCGTACAGCCACGTGATGATGCACGGCCCCGAGTACGAGCGGGCGCGCACGTGGATGACGAACGAGGTGAATGCCACGATCGAAGGCGCCGCGTCGAACGGCGCCGCGCGATTCTGCGTGAATGACTCTCATGGGAACATGCACAACCTCTACGCCGATGACCTCGACCCACGGGCAGAGCTCATCGTGGGGACCGCAAAGCCGTGGAGCATGGGGCAGGGCATCGACGGCGGCTACGACACCTGCTTCTTCATCGGCTACCACGGGATGGCCGGTCACCCGCGCGCCGTGCTCGACCACACGTACGCGAGCCGCGCGATCTACGAGTGCCGTCTGAACGGCAAGCCGGTCGGCGAAACGACGCTCAACGTGTACCTCGCCGGCTACTTCGACGCGAGCGTCACGCTCGTCTCCGGTGACGGGGCCACCTGCCGCGAGGCCCGATCGCTTGTTCCGTCATGCGTCACGGTGAAGACGAAGGAGGCGACCGGCCGGTTCTCGGCGAAGATGCTGCACCCGCAACGCGTCCAGGAGCTGCTGCAGGTCGCTGCGGCCAAGGCGATGGACGTCGCGCGCGACGCACGGCCGCTGCGGCCGAAGGCCCGGAACGAGATCGACCTCGTGTTCCTCACGTCCGCGATGGCGGACATGGTCGAGCTCATCCCCGGGACGCGGCGCAGCGGCCCGCGCGCGGTCGCGTACGCCTCTCGCGACTACCTCGAGCTGTACAAGGCGCTCCTCGCGATGGTCCGGATCGCGCCGTCCGCCGTGCCGCCGGAGCAATGACGAGCGCGGACGTCGTCATCGTCGGCGGTGGCGTCATCGGCGCCTCGATCGCGTACCACCTGAGCCTTCGCGGGGTCGGCCGCATCGTGGTGCTGGAACGGGATCGCCTCGGCTCGGGCTCCACGGGCAAGAACGCCGGGGGCATTCGCCTGCAGTTCTCGACGGAGGTCAACGTCCGCCTCTCGCAGCTGGCGCTGCCGCGGCTGGAGGCGTTCAAGGAGGAGATGGGCGTTGATCCGGCGTTCCATCAGGTCGGCTATCTCTTTCTCATAACGGAGGAGCGCGACATCGCCCCGTTCGAGCGGTCTCTCGCGCTCTGGCGTCGGCTTGGCGTGCCCGCTCAGCGCCTCAGCGGCACCGATGCGCAAGCGCTCTTTCCCGAGGTCCGCGTCGATGACGTCCGGTTCGCGACGTTCTGCGCGAAGGACGGCTACGCGGACCCGAACTCGATCCTGCAGGGCTACGTGGCGCGATCCCGCGAGCGCGGGGTGGAGTTCCGCGAAGGCGCCGAGGTGACGGGCATCGAGCTCGATCGCGGCCGCGTCGTCGCGGTGCGGGCGGCCGGTGATCGCATCGTGTGCCCCACCGTGATCGACGCCGCGGGTGCCTGGGGCGCCCGCATCGGCGCGATGGCAGGCATCGCGCTCCCCATCGTTCCGTTGCGCCGCCACA
>JANXXG010000189.1 GCA_025350745.1 Chloroflexota bacterium
GGCGGACATGCGGTCCTCGCCTCGTCGTTCGAGCGGGACATCGAGTGCGTGGTCAGCGTCTCGGCACCGGTCCAGCAGGTGGATGACGCTCTGTCGCGCAAGATCAGCGGACGCAAGCTGTTCATCTGCGCGAACGAGGACACGATGGGCGCGGCGACGCATGTCCTGCATACGTTCGAGCTGTGCGAAGCCCCCAAGACCCTCCTGATGTTCGGCGCAAAGGAGCATTCCATCGGGATGTTCCACGCGCCCTATGGCCCCGAGGTCATCGCCGCGATGCTCGACTTCGTGACGGGACGCCGCTGATGCCGGCGCGCGTCAATCCGGACGTGCCCGGTGAGGCGAAGCTGCTGCGCGCGGTGGGGAAGCGGATCCGCGTCCTGCGGGAGAAGAAGGGCCTGACCATGGCCGAGCTCGGCCAGAGCGCCCGGGGGATCGTGTATTTCCAGCGGCAGTATGTGTGGAAGATGGAGACCGGCCGCGTCGCGCCATCGCTCGCAGCGCTCTCACACTTCGCGAAGCGCACCGGCGTGACGCTCGCCGAGCTGCTGAAGGGCATCCGCTGACCGCCAACGCGACCGACGTGCCGCTCGGCCACATCGTCATCCTCAACGGCGCGCCACGTTCCGGGAAATCGAGCATCGTTGCGGAGATCCAGCGGACGTTCGATGGGGTGTGGATGAACCTTGGCGTCGATGTGTTCGTCCGCGAGGTGACCCCGGAACGTTACCGGCCAGGTATGGGCGATACCAGCACGTCAAAATGCGAAAGCCTGCCGCCATCAACGTTGCGAGCCTGCTGGACCACGCGGTGGGGACCGTCGGTGCCCAGTGATATAAAAGCGGTTGCCTTGCTCCCGCTCGCTCGCGGCACGGCCCGTCTCGCCTGGCGCGTTCTGTTGCTTGCCACTCCCCTTGGTCTGCTGGCCGGGATCGTCGATGCGTTCGGCTGGCAGGCTCGACCGCCGCCGCCGCCGTTCCAGGGCGAGGAAGGGGCATGCCAGGGAGGCGGCCGCCCCCCGTGCTTCGACGGCCTGCCCGATCTTTCGTCGCTGCCACCCGAGCTCGTCCCGATGCTGCTCTACCTGCTCGCGATCCTCGTGTTCCTCTCACTGTCTCTACCGAGCCTGTTCGCGGGGGTGTGGGAGGGCATCCGCGGTCGTTGGCGTTCGGCGGGAGTTGCCGGACTCTCGTTCTTCGGACCGCTGCTTCTGGTCATCGGGACCGAGACCATCCCGCACGCGGTGGTCGTGATGCCGTGCAGCGTCCTGGATCCGAACCTTTGCAGTCGCTTCCATCAGCTTGAGCACGTGGTGTTCGGAGTGATCCCGCTGACGCTCTTGTACCGCGCGATGTTGCTGCGATGGTCTCCTCGCGTGGTGGTGCAGGCGACCTGACTGCCCGGGTCTCGGTGGAAATCACCTGGCTATCCTGAAGGCGAGAAAGCCCGAAATCGTTCGGGAAAAACGCCGGGGGGGGGGCTAGCTCAGCGGTAGAGCAGGGGACTTTTAATCACCCCGCTCGTATCCGAGGCCAGGTCGCGAAAATCATGCGAAACGGTCAGGAAAATAATGAGGGCGGGCGCGCTCCAACGTCACCCGTTCTGGAAATCACCCGGTCACCTGTTCCGCTCTACGCGGAGCGCGCGCATGAAGCCGGAGCCCGGGACGATCGCGTTCAGCGCGTCGATCCCCGACTGTGGCCGTTCGTTCGGCATGATGACGATTGTGAACGGCAGACCCGCGCCGCCCTTGTGCTCGAGCGCGATCTTCTGCTCGGACTGCCAGCGCTTCCGGAATCGGATCGCCAAGTACTGCATCGCCACGGCCGGGTTGGTCTGGAGCGCCTTCTGGACGTAGCTCACCACGAGCATTTCGGACTGCGCCTCGGCCTCCTCGACCGACTCCCGAAACTCCAAGTTGCCCGGGCAGGTGCCAGCCGGGTGATCGTTCGTGTCGCACCCTCCCCAGACGCCGTCTTTCACGCATGGCGCGTCGTCCGCGCCGCGCTGCATCCAGCGGTAGTACGTCGGGAGCGAGATGCGCGACGCTTGGACGGCCGTCTCGGCGTAGTTGCCCGCCCGGATCCGGTTCGCGATCTGCTCTGTTAGCGCGTCGTCAAGCTTGCTAGGCCTTGCCACTGTCGTCGCCCATTGTCACTCCTGGCGGGGTGCGCACGGGGCGCGACGCGCGCGCCCAGGCGCCCGATCAGCTGACCGAGCGCGAGATCGAGGTCCTCCGCCTGGTGACCGACGGCCTGCGGAAACAATGAGATTGCGACGCGGCTCGGGATCACCGAGAAGTACCACCTGAAGAACATCCTCGCCAAGCTGCATTCGGAAAGCCGAGCCGAGCTCGCCGCCCGAGCGGTCCGCGACAAACTCGTCCAGCGGGCGCTGTCGGTCGGCCCCTCGAATGTCTGCGGACGTTGCGGGCCGTCGATGTCGGTCCGCCGCGTGGATCCGGTCTTCGCTGCCTGGATCAGAACATGCGCGGCGGCAAGCCCAGCGATGCTCGCGAGCACAACCGCGGCGACGATGGCCACGACGAGGACGAGGGCGAACTCCATGCGTGGCATAGTCCGCGCGGCGCGGACCCTCAACAGAGCCGAACGTCCCCGGATCGCGGACGAACGGCCCTTCTGAGCCCGGATCTGACCGGCTTTTCGTCATCAGGGCGGCAGGGTTCTCAGGAGATTCTCAGGTCTCACAGCCACACTGGCTCCGTGGCCCGGTTACGCGTCCTCGTGGTCGAAGATGAG
>JANXXG010000209.1 GCA_025350745.1 Chloroflexota bacterium
CCCGGAACGACACCGACCCGGTCCTCACCCACGGCGAGATCCGAATAGTCCCGAATGCGTGGGTGGTCTGCCGCGCGCACCAGCAGCGATTGCTCGTTCCGGTAGTGCGGCGTCGTGAACTCCACTCCCTCAGCGCGCCGCTCTCGCGTTTCGGACAAGCCGCCGGCCGCGACATCGCACCACGCCGGCGCGTCGAGGACCCGCCGCCAGATCCCGTCGAACTCGGTCACCGGAACGAACCGGATCGCCACCGCGAGGTCCACGGCGACCGCTCGAAGGATGTCCGCTTCGATCCCCTGGCCGTCGCCGTAGATCATCGGCTCGAAATGGGCGTACGAACATACCGTTAGCGTCGACGGATCGACGAGCTCGCGCTCCCAGTCACGCGCCTCGGTCGGGCACATCGGCGACATGATGCAACAATTCCGGGGTGAGCGAATGCATCGTGATCGGTGGCGGGCTCATCGGTCTGTCGACGGCTCTGCATCTGCGCTGGCTCGGCGCCTCGGTCCGGGTGCTTGAGCGTGCGCGGATCGGCGACGGTACGTCGACGCGGGCGAGCGGATGGATCTCCGCCCACCTGCGCACGCCGAACGAGCTCCTGTCGGTCGTCCTCGCGAGCCTCGAGTACTTCCCCGAGCTGATCGCGCGACTCGATGACGACTGCGCCTTCGGACGCTGCGGCTCGCTCGTCGTCCTCGATTCCGACGCGCAGCTCGAGCAGCGGCGCCTCCTCGATATCGAGCAGCGCAACGTCGCCGGCTACGGCGGCGCGACATTCCTGGACCGGCGGCAGGTGCGTGACATCGTCCCTGGCATCGCCGACCACATCACGGCCGGCGCTTATTTCGCTGGCGATGCCCAAGTCGATCCGGGGCGGCTCGTTCGCGCTCTGCACCGCGTCGCCACCGGGGCCGGCGTGATCGTCCACGAGGGAGCCGATGTGAGCACCATCAGGCGCGATGGTGCCGACTGGAAGCTCGAAACGACGATCGGCGCCTTCACCGCGGAAACGCTCGTCAATGCGGCCGGCGCGTGGGCCGGGACGGTCGCCGAGCAGGTCGGCTTCGATCTGCCGATCGTGCCCATCGCCGGGCAGCTCCTGGTCTCGGTCCCGGTCCCGCGCATCACGGAGCCGTGCGTGATCTATCAGCCGGACCCGCGATTCGGAAACCGGTTCGCGTGCGGAGTGCGCCAAGCCCAGGACGGACGGCTGTGGCTGGGGACGACCTATCGGCCGGGCTCGTACGACACGGCGATAACGGCCGAGGACACTCGGACCATCCTCACCGGTGCGGCGACGATCTTCCCTGCGCTTTCGGGCGTCGAGGTGGAGCGGGCGTGGGCCGGGGTTCGGCCGGTACCCGCCGATCTCGTGCCGGTGTACGGCGCCGTTCCCGGGCTCGACCGGTTCTACGCCGCGGTGCCTGTCGCCGGGCTCGCCGAATGCGCGATCGCCGGTAAGGCCATGGCGGACATCGTTCTTCGAGGATCACCGGCTCCGATGCTCGAGGCGTGTTCGCCGGGCCGCTTCGCCGCGTCATGAGCGTGCCCTCGGTGGTGCTGCGCGAGCGATTCGTCGTCCAGGCGTCCTGCGAGACCGTGCGGGCAGTGCTCGAGGACGTTCCAATGGTCATCGGCTGCATCCCAGGCGCGGACGTCACAGCCACACTCGCCGATGGCAGCTTCACCGGACGGATCGGCGTTCAGTACGGCGAGACGAGCGTGCATCTTTCCGGCACGATCCGACGGACCGCCGAGACCCCGCTCAGGGTCGCCGTCCACGCCGAGGGCCAGGATCGACTGCCCAGCGTTCGCGCCGCCGGCGACATCTTCGTGGAGCTCACCCCGACGGGGCCGGGCTCGACCGAGGTCGCCATCGTCGCCGAGTTCACCTTTTCCGGACTGCTCGCCGTGCTCGCGCGCTCGGCCACGAAGATCATGGGACCACAGCTCATGGCGAGCTTCGGGCGTTGTCTGGCCGAGAAGGCGCTCCGAGGCCCCGCGGGCTAAAGGTGCGGCGCGAGGTGCAGGCCCATGATCGCCGCGAGGCTCAGCCCGGCGAGCAGGGCGGCCGTACCGAGCCCCACGTAGAAGGGCGTGAGGCCCATCGATCGCATCTGGGCGACGCGCGTCCCGAGCCCCACGCCAGAGAGAGCCAGCAGGATGCAGAAGCTCGCGACCACGTCCACGCGCGCGGCAAGCGGCTGATCGATGAGCCCAGCGCTCCGAAGCGCGACCAGCGCGAGGAAACCCACAACGAATAGCGGGATGGCCTTCCGCACGCCTCGAGCGACGCTGCCGGTACGGACCGGCGCTCGGCGCTCCCACCACCACGCGATCAGGACGATGAGCGGCGCCATGAGCGCATTCCGGACGAGCTTTACGACGGTCGCAACATCTCGCGCCGCGTTCGAGAACGCTGCGCTTGCCGCGACGACCTGGCTCGTGTCATTCACGGCCACTCCGCTCCAGAGCCCGAACGCCTGATCGGTGAGGCCGAGGGCGAATCCGATCAGCGGATACAAGAACACCGCCAGTGTCCCGAACAGGGTGATCGTCGCCACCGCGAAGCTCACCTCCCGCTCTTCGGCACCAATGACCGGAGCGGTCGCGACGATCGCTGAGTTGCCGCAGACCGCGGTGCCCACACCGATGAGGAGCGCGAGGCGGGGCGGTAGATTCGCCATCCGCCCGACGAGGAGCGCGACCGATAACGCGAGGGTCATGCAAACGAGGACCAGACCGAGCGCTCCGAGCCCGATGTTCACGACCGCGCCGAGGCTGAGCCGCGCGCCGAGCAGGATGATCCCGAGGCGCAGGATGCGCTGGACCGCAAAAGCGATCCCGGGCGCGGTCGACTTCGGCAGGCCGACGACGTTCGTGATGATGATGCCGAGGAGCACGGCGACAAGTACCTCGCTGATCACCGGCGGCAACAGCTGACCCACCAGGCGAGCGGTCAGCGCGACCACGGCCACGACCCCGAGACCCGGCGCGAGGCGGACGGCTTCGGCCCTCGTCCGCTCGATCATTCGGCGGCCATGAGCGCGACCTGCTCAGCAGCCTCGGCGCGTCGCGGCTCGATCGCGGGACCGCGCAATGCGGGCGCCTTGAGCAGCGCGATGCCGGCGACAGCCGCCGTGACGAGGCCGGCGGCGGCGAGCACCTCGCTGACACCGACGACACTTGCGATCGAGCCGAGCAGCAGCTGGCCGAGGGGCATGATCCCCATGAAGAGCATGGCATAAGCGCTCATCACGCGCCCGAGCAGCGGAGGTGGGGTCGTCGTCTGGAGGATCACTGCCGCGAGTCCCATGAACGCGAGGACGGCGAACCCGAGCGCCAACGCGATCGCTGCCATGCCGCCGATGGTCGACTGACCAGCGAGCGCGACGACCAGCACACCGGTCGCGGCGACCGACGCGAGGAAGAGCTGGCCGCGGTGCGCGAGACGACCGCTGCTCGCGATCGCGAATGATCCGGCGAGCGCGCCGACGCCGGTCACCGTCAGGAGGAGCGACAGCTCGCCGGCGCCGCCATGCAGCACGCCGACGACGACCGCCGGCAGCAGATTCGCATACGGCCGGGCGAGAAGGCTCGCGACCAGGCCGAGCGCGAACACGGCGCGCAGCACCGGGTCGTGCCAGATGTGGCGGATGGCGTCGCTCACGCTCTGCAGCACCGACCGACCTACACGGTCGGGCTCCGGGTGGACCGGGCCGATGAGCAGGAGGGCGACGATCGACGCGAGGTAGCTCACGGCGTTCGCCCAAAAAAGGCCGCCGACACCGATCGATGCGATCAGGAGACCGCCGAGGGCTGGTCCGATGACGCCGGTCCCCTGGACAGCAGCGCTTTGGATCCCGATCGCGCTCATGATGTCGCGCGCGGGTACGAGCCGCGGAAGCATCGACTGTCGTGCCGGTGAGTCGAATGAGCCGACCGTCGCCGTGAGAAAGCTGATGAACATCACCGCTCCGATGGAGATCGTTCCCGCGGTGGTCAGGACCGCCAGGGCGACGGTGAGCGCTGCGGCGGCCGACTGCGTGATCAGCAGCAACCGCCGGCGTTCGGTCCGATCGGCGATCGCCCCCGCGACCAGAGACAACGACAGCGAAGGGATCGCTCTCGACAGACCGACGAGGCCGATGTAGAGCGGGGCCGCCTCAGGCGTTCCTTGGGCGACAGCGAGCTCGACCACGAGCCACCCGAGACCGAAGAACTGCATCCACCAACCGACGTTGGAGATGAGCTGTCCGATCCACAACAGCCGGAACTCGCGGTGTCGCAACGCGGCGAGCGTGCCTCGTCCCGCGGCCCCGGTCATGACGCCTCGCGCATCCGCAGTGCGGCGGCCAATACGGCCTTCACGATCGGCTCGTATCCGGTGCAGCGGCACAGGTTGCCGGACAGGGCCTCGCGGACGTCGCCTTCCGTTGGTCGCGCGTTGTCTCCGAGCAGCTCGAGCGCGGTCAGGATCATCCCCGGCGTGCAGTAGCCGCATTGGAGCGCGTGCGCCTTTGAGAACTCCTCTTGGAGCGGGTGTAGCCGATCGCCGGAGGCGAGCGCCTCGATCGTCGTGAGCTGATGATCGGCTCCCTGGATCCCGAACATCAGGCACGAACGTGCGGATCGGCCGTCGACGAGGATGGTGCAGGCGCCACAGACGCCGTGCTCACAGCCGGCGTGGGGACCCGTGAGGCCCACGTCCTCTCGCAGAACGTCGAGCAGCAGCTTGCGCGGCTCGGTCCGGACATCCTGGGGATGGCCGTTGACCTCGAGCCGATAGGCGATCATGACGATCTCGTCCATCAGCTCACAGCCCAAGCAGCCGGCTCGGATTGTCCTTCGTCATGTTGTCGATGTCCTTTTGGCTGGCGCCGAGCGACACGAACATCTGGATGAACTCGCGAAACCCTTCGGTGGGTGGTGGGCTGTGGACCTGCCCAAGATCGCTCGTGAGGATGCAGCGCGCCGACCCGACGGCTTTGATCGCGTCGTAGATATCCCAGACCGTCTGGTAGCGCGGCCG
>JANXXG010000242.1 GCA_025350745.1 Chloroflexota bacterium
ATGCGCACGCCACCGCGCGCGCCGACCGCCCGCGTCCCCGTGGCGCGCGCGGTCGTGGAAGGCGTCCGCTATCTCGGTGCGAGCCGGATCCTGCTCGCGACGATGAGCCTGGACTTCCTCGCGATGTTCTTCGGGTCTCCGCGCGCGCTCTTCCCGTACTACGCCGAGCGCGTGTTCCACGTCGGCCCAGAAGGGCTCGGGTTGTTGTACGCATCCATGGGACTTGGCGCTCTCGTGGCTGCCTTCGCCTCGGGCTGGACCGAGCGGGTGAAACGCCACGGCCGGACGATCCTCATCGCGGTGACCGTGTGGGGTGCCTCGATCACGGTCTTCGGGGTGCTCGACGAGCGGATGTTCGCCCTCGCCTGCGCGCTCCTCGCGATCGCGGCGGCCGCCGACATCGTGGCGACGATCCTCCGCGGAACGATCCTGCAGCTGGTCGTGCCCGACGCGCTCCGCGGCCGGCTGAACGCGATCAACCTCATGTTCGTTGCCGGGGGCCCGTACCTCGGCCAGTTCGAGTCGGGCGCGGTCGCAGGACTCTGGTCGCCGGTCGCATCGGTCGTCTCCGGAGGTATCGCCTGCGTCGCAGCCGTGTTCGTCATCGCCGCCCGGTTCCCTGAGCTGGTGCGTTACCGGGTCGACCACGGGGATGACGGGCACATTCAGCGACCATGACACCTGCAGATCGTCCCGGGCGGTGACGCGGTGGCGGCCGACACGGGGCGCTGACCTCGCGTACCGTCCGTCCGATGAAGCTCGACGACGACATCCGCGCGTTCCTCGATGCGCCCCGGGGAGCCGATCTCGCGACGATCAACCCGGACGGATCCCCACAGCTCTCGGTGATCTGGTACGCGCGGCGCGGCGACGAGGTGGTCGTGAACACGACCGCCCAGCGGGTGAAAGCCCGCAACATGGACCGCGACGCGCGGGTCGCGCTGCTCGTCGGGGACCCGAAGCGCTACGTGCGCCTCGACGGCGACGCCCGGGTCGTGGCCACCGGTGCGGAGGCGCTCGCGGACATCAGGGCGCATGCGGTGCGGTATGACGGCGAGGAGTCCGCGGCGCGGCTGACGCGTGCGGTGTGGTCAACGCAGGACCGCGTCACCTATTCGATCGCGGTGAGACGCGTGTACCGGTACGGTTTCGAGGAGAGCTAGCGGGACCGGATTTTCGGAGCGGGTGGCGAGAATCGAACTCGCGATCGAATCTTGGGAAGATCCTTTGATGCCACTTCAACACACCCGCAGACCGCGACGATCAGAGTTTATCGCGGTCGCGAGCCTTCCTCCACTTGAACTGTCGCGCGGTACGGCGCCGGTGACAGTTCACGCAGCGTGCGTCGGTGGCAGTTGCCGCAACGCACGTCGCACTTCTTGATCTCGGCGTCCAGTTCGAGCTTGGACCCGCTGTGGATGAGGTGCCCGACCTCGGTCGTCTTGTTCGCCGGGTCGCGATGGTCGAATTCGAGCACCACAGGATCGCTGATGCCGCAGTCGATGCACGGGTGGCTGCTCAGGTAGCTGAAACTGAAAAGTCAAGCGAATCTGGGGAAAATCCGTCCGTCCGACACCACTCGGCGACCCAAAAGTACCTCTGCCACCGACCCCCGTCCGCACCCTAACGTGGTGGCATGTCGAAGCTGATCATCTCGCTCTTCGTCGGGTCGTTCGCCGCGACGGCGTGCGGCGCGATCCCCAGCCCCGTCGCCGCGCTGCCGTCGACGCCGACGACGCGGCCATCCGCGAGCGTCAGCCCGGTGCCCGCAGCCATCCTGGTGACCGCCACCCCGGTGCCGGTCCAAGCCGCACCGGCGACCGCCGCCCCGACGGCCCCGCCACCCCCACCACCGACCGCAAAGCCTGCACCGGCGATCAAGGCGGTGCCCCTACGGGCCGCGCGCGGCTCGACCTTCGTCCTTCAGTTCTCCGGGTTCCCGACCTCGCCCGGCGGCGTGGATGTCGTCCAGACCGTGACGCTCCCCAACGGCGTGCGCCTCGCGCCCACGACGTTCCTCGCGAAGCCGGATGGCACCGGATTCACCACGTATCTGGCCTCCCTGGGCGATCCGGCCGGACAGCACGTCGTTCAGCTGGCGGGCGCCGGGGCTTCGGCCCAGGTCGTCCTCCTGGTCGATTAAGCCTCGGGCGTCGGCCACTGAGCCGGCGTGGCACGGTTGGTGCCTTGCCTCCTGCCCATGCAAGCCGTGCCGACACCCGCGCCCGACGGCGCCGAGAAGCCCGACATCGTCGAGAGCCTTCAGCGAAGCGACCTGAAGCGGTGGTCGCCCCGTCACGGGGGGATGCCGGCGCTCCTCGACTGGTGGCCGAGCTACGTCGCGCTCGCGGCGCTCGCGGTCGTCGCCGTCCTCGCGGCGTCACGGGTCCTTCTCGAGGCGCTCGTTCCCTTCGCGCACGTCATCCTCGTCTTCTCGCTCGCGGCCGCGCTCACCTTCGCGATCGCGCCTCTGGTCGGCCGGCTCGAGAACGTCATGCCGCGTACCCTCGCGGTCGCGTTGGTCTTCGTCACGCTCATCGCGGCGCTCGCGCTCGGCTCGTACCTGATCGCGCGACCGCTCACCACGGAGGGTCAGGCGCTCGCCGATCACATCAAGGAGTACTCCGAGGCGGTCCAGGGCAAGCGCCCGCTCGTGATCGGCGACCAGCCGCTCCCGGCGGGCGTGCAGGAGCAGATCCGCGCGATCGTCGGGGCCCAGGGTCCTGATCTCGCCGCGCGCTCAGCCGGTCTCGTCCTCGCCTTCCTCGCCGTGGTCGTCGATGTCGCCATCGTCCTCGTGGTGACCTTCTACCTGCTGCTCGATGCGCGCCGATTCAAGGCGATCCTGCTGCGGACGCTCGAGCCACCGAACCGCGCGGGCGCCCGACGGGTCATCAGCGAGATCGCTCGCGTCTTCGGGGCGTACCTGCGCAGTCAGCTGATCGTGGCGCTGTCGCTCGGCCTGCTGGTGACCGTCGCGTTGTCGATCCTCGGTCTGCCATACGCCGTCCTGCTCGGCGCGTTCGCCGGTGTCGTCGAGCTCATCCCGATGGTCGGTCCGTTTATCGGTGCCGGACCGGCGTTGCTTGTCGCGTCAACGCAGCCGTTCCCGACCGTCCTGTGGACAGCGATCGCGTTCCTGGTCATCCAGCAGATCGAGAGCAACGTCCTCGTTCCCCGGCTGACCGGGAACGCCGTCGGCCTGCACCCGTTGGCCGCGATGCTCGCGCTCCTCGCCGGCTTCGAGGCAGGCGGCGTGATCGGCGCGCTATTCGCCGTCCCGATCGTCGGCCTCCTCTGGGTGCTCGTGTCCACTGCGGTCCTCGCGTGGCGCGGTCGCAGGATCGAGCTGCAGCGTCGTCGTAGCCGGTCGACACCGTGGCGGCCCCGCCGCAAGCGCGTGGGGGCTGCGTCGCGCTAGCGGACCGCCACGTGTCGGCCGGCCATCGCCGGAAGTGGCTCGTCGTCCTCGCCGGGTCGTTCGGTCGCGCTGATGACGACGCTAGCCGCGATCGCCAGGACCGCGCCGACGGCCGCGGACACGAAGAGGATCCCGTCGGCGGGCCGGCCGGCTGACTGGGCGAGCGGCGCCCAGGTGACGAACAGCATGTACAAGAGTGCGGCGCCGGTCGACGTGCCGATCGTGGTCGCGAAGACGTAGAGCGCGAACCAGCGCTTCGGCCGCCGCAGCACTGCATCGAAGAAGGTACGAAGCAGGCGGCTCACGGTCCAGACCACGAGCGCGGCCATCGACCATGCGATGAGCGTGCCGATCCAGGTGACATCCGCACCTCCAAGGCGCGAGACGATGCCGGCCATTTGACCCACGAGCGTCGTTGGGTCGAGCAGGTGGAGGAGCGGACCGAGCCGATCGCTCGTTCCGCCCTGCAACGCGCTGGTGATCGCGCCCTTCACCTCGGCGGCGCGCGCCGGGCTGAACAGGGATTCCTGCTCGAGGCTGAAGCCGGTCTGCACGAACGCGCCGAGCGCCTGACGGCCGGATGCGATCGCGAAGATCATCGTCATCGCCGCGCCCCAAAGCACCGTGACGACGCCTCCCAGTCCGTGGATCGCCGACGCGGCGAGCAACAGCGCGGGTGCGAGACCGAATGGCGCGGTGACGGGCATGGCGATCGCGAGCGCGGTGCGCTCGCTCGAGACGTCGCGCAGCCACAGCCAAAGACCGAGCACGGCCCACAGGACCGCGAGGCCGGGAACGAACAGGAAGATGAGCACGGTCTCGAGGACCCAGCCGATGGTCACGGCAAGGCCGAGCTGCCCGGCGAGGCTGATGACGATGATGAGCCCACCGCCGAGTCCCGCCGCCACCGGACCGAAGCCCGCAAGCAGCGTGAGGCCAAAGAGCGGGAGCGCTGCGAGGACGCCGTAGAAGCCGCGCCGGATCGGCTGCCCGTATGCCGTCAGCAGCGCCACGACCGGGCTCTGCTCGACACCTGGCACGAAGCCGCGGAGTGGCTCGGTCATGACGTTCGGTGCGTAGTCGTCGAGGCCGTGATGGACCGGTGCGGTGTGCGCGACGAGGGTCGCGTTGAGCGCGTTCCCGAAGTCCGTCGCCTTCTGATACCGCAGGGATGGCTCCTTGGCGAGCGCCTTCAGGACGATGGCGTCGACCTCCTTCGGGAGCGATGGCCGGAGGTGGCTTGGCGGGACCGGTGGCCGCACCACGTGATCGCGCAGCAGAACAGCGGCGTTGGCGCTCGTGAACGGTGGCTTTCCGACCAGCATCTCGTACAGCACGAGACCCAGCCCGTACACGTCGGACGCGACGGACGCCGGCCGGCCCTCGACCCGCTCGGGCGCGACGTACAGCGCCGTCGCGAAGAGCTGCGGAGACTCCGACTCCTCCATCGGCGTGCGCGCGATCCCAAAGTCGCAGATCTTCGGCACGTCGTTCTGATCGAGAAGGATGTTCGACGGCTTCATGTCGGCGTGAATGATCCCGCGCGAATGCGCGAACGCGAGTCCGCTCGCGATCCCGTCGGTCAAGCGCACGGCGTCAGCGAGGGGCAGCGCGCCGGCGCGTTCGATCCGCTGCTTCAACGACAGGCCGGCGACATATTCCATGACGATGAACGGCAGCCCATCCACCTCGCCGACGTCGAAGACGGCAACGATATTCGGGTGGGAGAGCTGCGCGAGCGCGCGGGCTTCCTTCACGAAGAGCTTTCGCAGGGTGTTGTCGGCCGACGCCTGGGGATCGAGCACCTTGACCGCGACCTCGCGCCCGAGCGCGGTGTCCTGCGCGAGATAGACCTGCGACGACCCGCCGGTGCCGATCGGCTCGAGGATCCGATACCGCTGATCGAGGATGCGATCCACTCCGAGCTCCGTCGCGCGGCGCGTTCGTTCGACGCCGGGCAGGCCCACGATAGCCCCGGTCCTGCGTTCGAATGCGTCGATGAGCGGATTCGCCATCGTGAACTCCCCGTCGCCCGCGCGCGCTCTTCGTACGAGAACGCCCCGCGAGCATGCGCGTTATTGCGTGACGGGAGACCGGGTCCCAGGACGTTCGGATTTCCGACCGAGACCCGTTCGATACGGGCCAGTCGGCTCGATGGGCCGCCGGTTCAGTGCGCTTGTTAGGTCTTGGGAGGTGCGGTCAGCTTGGCAGGCGCAAGTGGCCGTGGTGCAGGCTTCGTGAACGAGCGCTCCGTGAACGACGCGATCTCGGCTGCGATCTTCGATCGGAGCATCGTGGCCTGCTCCGGGGTGAGCTTCTTCGCGGCAACGGCCTGATCGATGCGGTCCGTCGCGGTCTTCGTGAGCAGCGTCACGAGCTCGGCGCTGCTCTTCCCCGGGATCCCGTTCGCGACGATGGCGACGCTCTTGCCCAGACGCAGCTGCGCGAGGAGATCGTGTGGGGTCAGCCCCAGGTACGTGCTCGTGGCGCGGGTGAGATCACCGAGGAACGCTTTGCTGTTCGGGACGCCCGGCCGTGCCGGTGCGGGCTTCGCCGGAGGCGTGGCGCCCTTCAGCGCCTGGAGGATCGAGTCTTCCTGGGCCTGGGTGATGGTCCCCTTCTTCACGAGGGCATCGAGGGTCGCCTTCAGCCGGTCCTTCGGACCGTCGCGCCCGACGAGGACCGCAGCCGACTCGGTCAGCGCGCCCTGCCCCGATCGATCGGCGCCGGCCGGCGGCTGGAAGCCCGCAACGGCGGCTCCGCCGATGAGCGTCATCGTGATCGTGCCTGCCACTGCGGCAAGCGCCCACTTGTTCGTGGTCATCGCACCCTCCAGGTCCGCGTTGTCCACCCCTTCTGTACCACGCGGTGGGCCTGCTGTGGTGGGGGCGGGGGCTCGGTGCAGCGTTCTTACGAACTGCTGACAATCTCCGCGTGCGGGTTGCGTTCGCGGCCGCGGAAGCGGCGCCGTTCGTCAAGGTCGGCGGCCTCGCGGATGTCGCTGGATCGCTGCCCCAGGCCATCGCGCGGCTCGGGTGGGACGTCACGCTCTACCTTCCGCTCCACGGCACGATCGACCAAGCCACCTGGGGGATCACCGGCACCGCTCCCGAGCGGTCCGTTCCATACGGTGCGTCCCACGTCCGGGTCGCCTACCCGTCGGTCGAACGGGACGGCGTGCGAGTCGTCTTCGTCGCCAACAGGCGGATCGGCCGCGACCGCGTGTATGGGGCGCCCGACGACGCGAAGCGCTACGCGTTCTTCTGCCGTTCGGTCGCTGAGGCCATCGCGCAGGACGTCCCGGACGTGGTCCATGCGCACGACTGGCACGCGGCGCTCCTGGTGCCGATGATCGCGCGCCGCGCACCGACCGTGTTCACGATCCACAACCTCGCGTACCAGGGGCAGACGTCCGCCGCGGTGCTCGCGCCGCTCGGCCTCGCGAGCGCGAAGCTGCCGGTCGAGAAGCGCGGCGAGTGCAACCCGATGGCCCGGGCCATCGCGCGCGCCGACATCGTGAGCACGGTGAGCCCGCGCTACGCGAGCGAGATCCTCACGCCCGAGTTCGGCGAGGGCCTCGACGGCCTGCTGCGTCAGCGCGTGGCCGACGTCCGCGGCATCGTCAATGGCATCGACACCGCGCTCTTCGATCCCGCACGCGATCCGCACATCGCAGAGCGCTACACGGCGGACGATCAGCGCGGCAAAGCGGCGTGCAAGGCGGCGTTGCAGCGCCAGGGCGGTCTTCGGGTCGATCCCGAGAGCCCGCTCCTCGGCGTGATCGGACGGCTGGTCGAGCAGAAGGGCATCGACCTCCTGACCGCTGTGGCCCCCGACCTCCTCGAGGGAGGCGCGCAGCTGGTCGTCCTGGGTACCGGCGATCCGGCCTACGAAGAGCGGTGGGCCAAGCTCCGCGAGCGGTATCCCTCACGGCTGTTCTTGACCCTCGGCTTCGATGCGGTACTCGCGCAGCGGATCTACGCCGGGTGCGATCTGTTCCTGATGCCCTCGCGCTTCGAGCCGTGCGGCCTCGGGCAGCTGATCTCCCTGCGGTACGGGACGATCCCGGTGGTGCGCGCGGTCGGGGGCCTGGCCGACACGGTGCACGATCTCGACCTGCATCCGCGCGACGGGAACGGCTTCTCATTCACGCAATACGACCGCGCTGCGTTCTCCGGGGCACTCGCGCGGGCCCTTCGCGCGCTTCGGAGGGGCGGCGACGCGTGGTCGGCACTACGGACCCGAGCGATGCGCGAGGACCACTCGTGGGGCCCGTCCGCGACGGCGTACGCCGACGTCTACCGGCTGGCCCAAGAGCGCAACGTTCGGGCGGCGGACGGTGAACGGACACCGCTGAGCTATTGACGGTCACTTCCGTACCGCTGTACGGTCGCGGCTGATGGCCGACGCCACCTTCGTCTCGCGACGCGACAACGCGTTCCGTGAATTCCCACCGGCATCTGCACAGCTCGCGGTGATCATCCCCTTCTACGGCGACCTCACCGTCTGGGTCCGCAAGGAAGAGACCGGCTGGCAGTTCCCGACCAGCACCCGCCGATCGGGCGAAACGATCCTCGAGGTCGCGAAGCGCGAGCTCTGGGATTCCGCCCGCATCATCGCCTCGCGTCTCGACCTCCTCGGAGCGATCCGCTCCACGGACCCGAAGCCCTCGACGTCGTACGTCTACATGTGCGAGGTCCGGCACGTTCCGTGGGCCTACGAGATCCCCGAAGGCGTCGCCGAGGTCGGTGTCTTCACCCGCACCCCGAAACCGCTGACGTCGGACTTCAGCCAGGTCGTGCTCGACGCGGCGCTGCGCGCGCGCCGGACCGGTCTCCGGTAGAGGTCGCCGAGGCAGGACCGGCCGCCCCATTGCGCTGGCGCCTTTGGCCGGTCCTCCTGACGGCGCTCGCGGCGTTCGTCGTCGCGAATGCCTCGGTGCTCGCCGCCGCGATCGCGTTCGGGATCCCGCTCGGACACCTGGACCAGCTGACCCCCGTGCAGATCGCGATCATCACCGTCGCGCAGGACGGCAGCCTCGCCATCATCCTCCTGCTGCTCCTCCGCGCCTGGCCGAAGGTGCGGGCCGCCGACCTTGGGCTGCAGACGCCGATCGCGCTCGGGGTCGGGTTCGCGTCGGGAGCGGCCCTGTGGCTGGCGTCGATCCTGATCGCGAACGCGCAGGCCGCGGTCGTCGGCGCCCACCCGCAATCGCTCATCGTCGCGGCCGCGTCGCACCGCTCTCCTGAGGCGCTTGCGCTCGATGTCGTCGTCGCCGCCGGCCTGGTGTCGGTCGTCGAAGAGCTCTTCTTCCGCGCGGTGCTGTTCGCGGTCCTCCGGCAACGGATGCCATTCGTCTACGCGGCGGCACTGTCGAGCATGGTCTTCGCCGCGGCGCACGAGATCACCGCCTGGATCCCGGTCTTCGTCCTGGGCATCGGGTTGTGCTGGCTCTATGAGAAGCGGCGGAGCCTGTGGACCAACGCCGCGGCCCACTTCACGGTGAACGCGATCTCGTTCGTCCTGCTGTTCGCGCTGCCGAACGCGGCTGCCTAGCGGAACGCGACGCTGATCGCGTACCGAAGCTCGGGCAGCGCCAGCCCGTCCCCGTAGAAACCGTCGCCGTCCCGGATCTCGAAATGCAGATGCGGGCCACCGACCGGGTACCCGGAGCTTCCGACCGCGGCGATGAGCTGGCCCCGCGTCACGACATCCCCGACCCGCAGCGGCTGGACCGCGGAGAGGTGCGCGTAGCGCGTGACGATCCCGCCACCGTGATCGATCCACACCTGGCGGCCCCGGATCCGGTCGAGCGTCGCGTCGGGCGTGTAGCCGAGTGCCTGGGCAGCGTCGAACGCGACCTGCTCTTCGGCCGCCGACCAGTCCGTGAAGACGGAATCGATCCGGGCGATCGTGCCGGCCTTGGCGCCACGCACCGGTGTGCCGGCCTTGACCGGGAAGTCGATGCCCTCGTGACAGCCGGCGCGATAGTCGCGCGGCGAGTTCGGGAGGTATGCCTCCTCGGTCGGGAGCGCCGCGGCCTCGATCGGCAGCGCGAAGCCGGAGAGGAGGCGCACGTGTGCGGGCACCGGCTGCTCGGTCGGTCGCGCGGCCGGCCACTCGAACACCGTCGGGGTTGCGCTCGGCCGCTCCGAACGGGCGACCGGACCATTCGGGAGGACGCTCGCCATCACGGCCACCGCCGCGAACGCGACAACGCCAACGATCGCGAGCAGCGGACGCATATACTGACGTTACACGCGTCGACCTTTAACGACCGGTCCTGCGAGGCCGGAAAGGGAGTGCGCAGCTGCCGATCATCCTGTCCCAGGACGAGGTCCGCCGGGCCATCGCGCGCATCGCGCACGAGATCGTCGAGCGGGACCACGACACCAGAGCCCTCGCCTTGGTCGGCATTCGCGCGCGCGGTGACCTCATCGCGACGCGCCTGCACGAGGCCATCCGGCGGAACGAGAACGTCGACGTGCCGCTCGGGTCGCTCGATATCACGCTATATCGGGACGACCTGACCCGCATCGGCCACGCGCCCGTCGTGCGCGAGTCCGTGATCCCCTTCTCGATCGACGACCGCATCGTCGTGCTCATCGACGATGTGCTCTTCACCGGACGCACGATCCGCGCCGCGATGGACGCGCTCGTCGACTACGGCCGGCCGCGGGCCATCCGCCTCGCGGTCCTGGTCGACCGCGGCCATCGTGAGCTCCCGATCAAGGCCGACTTCGTTGGCAAGAACGTGCCCACGAATCTGGCCGACGATGTTCGGGTCCAGCTCATCGAGACCGGTGGCGCCGACACCGTCGAGCTCGTCCAGGCGGCGGCGGCATGACCTGGCAGCGACGCCACGTGCTCGCGACGGACGACTGGTCGAGGGCCGAGATCGAGCAGGTGCTGGACCAGACCGGCGCGATGGTCGAGGTGCTCGGACGCCCGATCCGCCGCACGCCCGCGCTCCGCGGCCGCACGGTGATCCTCTTCTTCGCCGAGGCATCGACGCGCACGCGAGTCTCCTTCGAGCTTGCGGCAAAGGCGCTCTCGGCCGACGTCACGAATATCACCGCCAGCGGCTCGTCCGTCGAGAAGGGCGAGACCCTGCGGGACACGGTCCGCACCCTCACAGCCCTCGGTGGCGACGTGATCGTGATGCGCCATGCGGCGTCCGGCGCTCCGTACTTCGTCGCGGAGCGGACCGACGCGGCGGTCATCAACGCCGGCGACGGATGGCACGCCCATCCGACGCAGGGCCTGCTCGACGCATACACGCTGCGCGGCGCGCTCGGCGACCTCGATGGCCGGCGCATCGTCATCGTCGGTGACATCACGCACTCGCGGGTGGCCCGGTCCGATATCGACGCGCTCGTGCCCCTCGGCGCCACGGTCACGCTCAGCGGACCGCCGACGCTCGTGCCCTCCGCGTGGCGCTGCGGCATGACACCGCGTGGCACGACCTACGAGCCTGACCTCGACCGCGCGCTCGACGGTGCCGACGGCGTCATCGCGCTCCGCTTGCAGAAGGAGCGGCAGCACGCCGGCCTCCTGCCGTCGATCCGCGAATACGCCAAGACCTGGGGCCTGAGCGAGGAGCGCGTCAAGCGGATGCGGCCCGAAGCTCCGGTGCTCCACCCGGGCCCGATGAACGAGGGCGTGGAGATCGCCGCGTCCGTCGCGCACGGCGCGCGGTCGCTCATCGAGACACAGGTCACGAACGGTGTCGCGGTGCGGATGGCCCTCCTCTATCTGCTCGCCGGCACGCCGGAGCAGGTGGCATGAGCGGGCTCGCAGATCTGGAACGCGACGCGGCGCAGCACGGGTGGCTCGTGTCACCCGGATTCATCGACCTGCACGCGCATCTCCGCGAGCCCGGCTTCGAGGAATCGGAGACGATCGCGACCGGAGCGCGCGCGGCGCTCGCCGGCGGGTTCACGACGATCTGCGCGATGCCGAACACCGAGCCGGCGATCGATTCGCCCGGTCTGGTCGCCGAGGTGATCGCGCGCGGAGCCGCCGCGCGGGCGGCGCGGGTCCTGCCGATCGCGGCGATCACGCGCGGGCGCCTTGGAAAAGAGCTTGCCGATCTCGTGGAGCTCGCGGCGGCGGGTGCCGTCGCCTTCTCGGACGACGGTGCGCCCGTCTCCGACGGTCAGCTCTTCCGGAACGCGCTCGAGTACGCGCGCGCGTCGGGCCGCCCGATCTTCGAGCACTCGCAGGATCTCGCGCTCACCGCGGACGGTGTGATGCACGAAGGTGTGGTCTCAGCGCGGCTCGGGCTTCCGGGAATGGCTGCCGCCGCCGAGGAGACCGCGATCGCCCGCGACCTGTCGCTGGCGCGCCTCGCCGGTGGCCGCCTGCACCTGTCCCACGTGTCCACCGCCGGAGGTGTCGAGCTCGTCCGGCGCGCCAAGTCCGACGGCCTCGCGATCACGGCCGAGGTCACGCCGCACCACCTGGCGCTCACGGACGAATGGGTCGCCGGCTCCCGCGCGTTCGCCTGGGAGGACGGCGGTGACCGGGCCACCCCGTACGAGACGAGCACGAAGGTGAACCCGCCGCTTCGGACCGCGTCTGACGTCCGCGCCTGCTGGGCCGGCCTGATGGATGGCACGATCGACGCGATCGCGACCGACCACGCGCCGCACGCCTCCACCAGGAAGGACGTCGAATTCCAGGAGGCCGCGTTCGGGATCTCGGGGTTCGAGACCGCCGTGCCGCTGCTGCTCGCCGGCGTCGCGGCAGGCTGGGGGACCTGGGATCGGGTCGTCGAGGCCCTCACGACGGGCCCCGCACGCGTCCTCGGCATCACGCTGCCGGAGAACGACCGCGTCGTCATCGACCCCAACGCGGCCTGGACGTGCGACGCGGCCGCGTTGGTCTCCCTCGGGAAGAACACGCCGCTGCTCGGCCGGGCGCTCATCGGGCGGGTCGTCGCCTGCGCGGTCGATGGCGAGCTTCGGTTCGACCTGACGCGGATCGCCGCTTCGTGAGCCGGAGGCGCGGTGCGGTCGCGGAGCGCGAGGCGCTCCTTCTGGAGCGGCAGTTGCATCTTTATGCATCAGATATGTATAGTTATGCACCGATGAGCAGGGCGGCGGTGCTCGGTCTCGAGGATGGCTCGATCTGGTGGGGCGAGGCGTTCGGCGACGCGTCGAGCGCGTCGGGCGAGGTCGTCTTCAACACCGCGATGACCGGCTACCAGGAGGTCGCGTCCGATCCCTCGTACAACGGCCAGCTCGTCGTGATGACCTATCCGCTCATCGGCAACTACGGCGTGTTCCCGCGCGCCGCGGAGTCACGCAGGCCGTGGGTCGAGGCGCTCGTCGTGCGCGAATTGAACGCCACCTGCCGCGAGGGTACCGAGGATCTCGATTCGTACCTTCGCGCCAGCGGCGTCCCTGGTATCTCGGGGGTCGACACCCGCGCGCTCACGCGCCGGCTGCGCTCATCCGGCACGCTCCGGGGCGCGCTCATCCAGGTCCCCCCGCATCGAGCCCTCGATCCGGAGATCGGGAGTGAGGCCGTCGCCACGGCTCGGGCGACGACGCCGCTCGCTCAGCGACCGCTCGTGAGCGAGGCAAGCGTCACGGCCGAGCGTCAGGTCGGCGCCGGACCGAAGATCGCGCTCATCGACACCGGTGTGAAAGAGAACCAGATCCGCAGCCTGGTCCAGCGCGGTGCGACGGTGCGGGTGTTCCCGGTCGACCTTCCGGCTCGCGACCTCCTGCTCTGGTCTCCGGACGGCATCGTGATCACGAACGGACCCGGCGATCCCGCGGCGATCCCGCAGGTGGCGGCCAACGTGAAGATCCTGATCGACATGGCCCAGAGCCGGGGGACCTCGCGGCCGGTGCCGATCCTCGGCATCTGTCTAGGGCATCAGCTCGTCGCCCGCGCCATCGGCGCGTCCACATCGCGCCTGCCGTTCGGCCATCACGGGAGCAACCATCCGGTGCAGGACACCGTCACCGGTCAGGTCGTCATCACCAGCCAGAACCACGAGTTCCAGGTGGACGAGACCTCATTGCCGCTGCACTCGGACTTCTTCGTGAGCAAGCGCAACCTGAACGACGGATCGGTCGAGGGGCTCGCGCACCGCACCCTCCCGATCCGGACCTACCAGTACCACCCCGAGGGCGCGCCCGGTCCGCGGGACAACGAGCCGGTCTTCGACCGATTCATGGATGACGTTCGCGACGCGGTCGCGCGGCGGTCATGACTCGGCACGAGTACACGCTCGTCGATGTCTTCACCGCCACGAAGTTCGGCGGCAACCAGCTCGCGGTCTTCCGCGACGGGCGAGGAGTCGAGGGTCCGTTGATGCAGGCCATCGCGAAAGAGCTGAACCTTCCCGAGACCGTGTTCGTGCTCCCCGCGGAGCAGGGCGGCGACCATCGGCTCCGGATCTTCACTCCGGCGCGCGAGCTGGCGTTCGCCGGGCATCCGACGGTCGGTAGCGCCTTCGTGCTCGCGGCGGGGAAGGACGCCGTCCTTCGGCTCGAGGAGGGCGTCGGCGTGCTGGGCGTCACGGTGCGTGACGGGTTCACCGAGATGGAGCAGCCGCTGCCGACCTTCGAGCGCGTCGCTGACCGCGCGTCCGTCGCCGCGAGCGTCTCGCTCGACGTCGCGGACCTCGACCCCGCCGTCCCGGTCGAGATCGGCTCGAGCGGTAACCGGTTCATGTTCGTCGCGGTGCGATCGCTGGATGCCGTGAAGCGCGCGACCCCGCGCGCGCTCGCCGAGGCGGCGTTCATCTTCACGACCGAGACCACCGATCCCGGCTCCACGGTGCACGGCCGGATGTACGCGCCCTGGCAGGGGATCGCGGAAGACCCGGCCACCGGCTCCGCGTGCGGGCCGCTCGGCGCGTACCTGGTGCGGCACGGGATGTCCGACGGAGCGCGGATCGTCGTCGAACAGGGCTACGAGATGGGACGCCCCTCGCTCCTCATTGTGCGCATCGGCGGTTCACCAGACCGGATCACGAGCGTGCACGTCGGCGGGCGCTGCGCGACAGCCGGCGGCGGATGGATCGACGCATGAAGGTCCTGCTCATCGGCTCCGGCCCGATCCTCATCGGCCAGGCCGCGGAGTTCGACTACGCCGGGACCCAGGCGTGCCGGGCGCTGCGCGAGGAGGGCATCGTGACCGTCCTCGTGAATTCGAACCCGGCGACGATCATGACCGACCCGGGGGTCGCGGACGTCACCTACATCGAGCCGCTCACGGTCGAGGTGCTCGAGCGGATCATCGAGCGCGAGCGTCCCGACGGCCTCCTCGCCACGCTGGGCGGGCAGACGGGCCTCAATCTCGCGGTCGCGCTCGCGGACGCCGGCGTGCTGGATCGCTACAACGTGAAGCTCCTGGGCACGCCGCTCGGTGCGATCAAAACGGCCGAGGATCGCGAAGCCTTCAAAAATCTCATGATCGAGATCGGCGAGCCAGTGCCCGAATCGGTCACCGCGCGCAACGTGGACGAGGCACTGCGGTTCGCGGAGCGCATCGGCTTCCCGGTGGTGATCCGGCCCGCGTACACGCTCGGCGGCACGGGCGGCGGTTTCGCGAACGATCCGGACGAGCTCCGCGAGCGCGCGCAGCGCGGTATCAGCGCGTCGCCGATCGGGCAGATCCTGGTCGAGCGCAGCCTCACCGGCTGGAAAGAGCTCGAGTGGGAGGTCATGCGCGACGGCGCAGATACCTGCATCACGGTCTGCAACATGGAGAACATCGACCCAATGGGTGTGCACACCGGAGACTCGATCGTGGTCGCGCCGTCGCAGACGCTCTCGGACAAGGAATACCAGCAGCTTCGCAGCTCCGCGCTCAAGATCATCCGGGCGCTCGGCATCGAGGGTGGCTGCAACGTCCAGTTCGCGCTGCATCCGGACCGCTCGCCCTCGGACGATCCGGACGCGAACGTCCCGTACTACGTCATCGAAGTGAACCCGCGGGTGTCGCGCTCGTCAGCCCTCGCGTCGAAGGCCACCGGCTATCCGATCGCCCGCGTGGCGGCGAAGATCGCGATCGGCAAGCGCCTCTGGGAGATCCCGAACGCGGTGACCCAGAAGACGAGCGCCGCGTTCGAACCGACGCTCGACTACGTCGTCGTGAAGATCCCGCGCTGGCCGTTCGACAAGTTCAGCGCCGCGGACCGGCGGCTCGGGACGCAGATGAAAGCGACCGGCGAGGTCATGGCGATCGACCGCACGTTCGAGGCGGCGATGCTGAAGGCGCTCCGCTCGCTGGAAGTGAAGGGTCAGGGACTGTTCTTCGAGGCCCCCGCCTGGGTCGACGTGACCGATCCCGCCGCGTTCATGGCCCGCTTCCTCGCGACCGAGCCCACCGATGACCGGATCTGGCGGGTCATGGCGGCGCTGCGCCGCGGTGCGACCGTGGATGCCGTCCACGACGCGACGATGATCGACCGGTGGTTCCTGCGAAAGCTGCGCAACGTGGTGCGGTTCGCCGCGGACGAGCTCCAGGGCAAGACCCCGAATCCGACGTTGCTGCGCCGCGCGAAGCGGATGGGCTTCTCGGATGTCGACATCGCCGCCCTGGCCGGCGTGCTCGCGACGGATATCCGCAGGCTGCGGCTCCAGTGGGGGATCGTGCCGGTCTACAAGATGGTCGACACCTGTGCGGCCGAGTTCGAGGCCGTGACGCCGTACTTCTACTCTACGTACGAGCAGGAGAACGAGGCGTTGCCGCTCGAAGGACCGAAGACCCTCATCCTCGGCTCAGGACCCATCCGGATCGGCCAGGGCATCGAGTTCGACTGCTGCTGCGTGCAGAGCGCCATCGCGCTCCGCGAGCGCGGCACGAAGGCGATCATGATCAACAGCAATCCGGAGACCGTCAGCACGGACTTCGATGCATCGGCGCGCCTGTACTTCGAGCCCCTCGACGAGGAGTCTGTGGCGAGCGTGTTGGCCAATGAAGGCGGAGACATCCCTGTGCTCGCGCAATTCGGCGGGCAGACGGCGCTCAATCTTGCCGATCGCATCGAAGCGATCGGCGGCCACATCAGCGGGACCAGCGCCGATGCGATCGGTCTCGCTGAGGATCGCCGGCGCTTCCACGAGTTCGCGACCGCGCTCGGGATCCCGCAGCCACCCGGTGGGACGGCGTCGTCGCTTCCGGAGGCCCGTGCCATCGCCGACGAGATCGGCTACCCCGTCCTGGTGCGGCCGTCGTTCGTCCTCGGCGGCCGCGGCATGGAGATCGCGTATGGGCCGGACGACCTTGACCGCTATTTCGGCTCCGCGCTCGAAGCGAGCGTCGGCCGCGTGCTCGTGGACAAGTACCTGCGGGGGCGCGAAGTCGAGGTCGACGCCGTGAGCGACGGCACCGAGACGCTCGTCGCCGGGATCATGGAGCACATCGAGCGCGCGGGCGTGCACTCGGGCGACTCGTTCGCGATCTATCCGGCCCCGAACCTGAGCCAGGCGGAACGCGACGAGATCGTCGAGCTCACCCGGAAGATCGCGCGGTCGCTTCCGGTCCGCGGCCTTTTGAACATCCAGTTCATTGTCGAAGAGGGCCGCGTCTGGGTCCTCGAGGTGAACCCGCGCGCGAGCCGCAGCGTGCCCTTCCTCACGAAGGTCACCGGCGTGCCGCTGGTGAAGCTCGCGGTCGCGATCGGGGAAGGCAGCACGCTCGAGGCGGAGGGCTACGCGCGCCTCGATGGGCTCTGGCCATCGGGCGATCTCGTCGCGCTCAAGGCGCCGGTGTTCTCGATGGCGAAGCTTCTGGACGTCGACACGTACCTCGGGCCGGAGATGAAGAGCACCGGCGAGGTCATGGGCATCGATCGCACCTTCGCGCCCGCACTCTGGAAGGCGCTCGTCGCCGCCGGCCTCGCGCCGATGCCGAGCGGCAAGGTCCTCATCACGGTGGCCGACAAGGACAAGACCGAGGTCAAGGCGATCATCGAGGGCTTCCACTGGCTGGGCTACGACCTCGTCGCGACGAGCGGGACCGCCGCGCTCATCCGCTCGCTCGGCATCGACGTGACCGAGGTCCCGAAGCTCGGTGACGGCGACGCGACGATCCTGCAGCTCATCCGGTCGGGCACCTGCGCCGCGGTCATCAACACGCCGACGCTCGGGAAGACCGTCGACCGTGACGGGTTCCTGATCCGCCGTGCCGCGGTCGAGGCCCGCGTGCCCTGCCTGACCTCGATGGACACCGCGCTCGCGGTCGTGACCGCGCTCCGGGCCAGCGCGCAGAGCTACAGCGTCGCGCCACTGTCCGAGTACCGCAGCGCGCCCGCCCTCGCATGACCACGAAGCGCGCCGGCAGCCCGTGGAAGACCCCGCTCGAGTACGGGCGGACCCTGACCGGCCTCAGCATGAACCTCATCGTCCGCGACGTCGCGACGAGCCTGCCGTTCTACCGGGACGTGCTCGGCTTCACCGTGCATTACGCGGACGTGGACTTCGCGGCACTGCAGCTGGCTGACGCGAAGGTGCAGCTGCATGCTGACCACACCTACGACCATCAGCCGTGGGGTCCACGGCTGACCGATCCCGGGAAGCGTGGGTTCGGCGCCGAGATCCGCATCATGGGAGTCGACCCGGACGCCGCTGAGCGCCGAGCCCGCGAGCACCGCGTCAGCGTGCTCTCGGGATCAAGAGACTGGCCGCACGGCTGGCGCGATGTCGTGCTGGAGGACCCCGACGGGTACACCTTCGCGGTCGGCATTCCGCT
>JANXXG010000250.1 GCA_025350745.1 Chloroflexota bacterium
GATCGATCCCTGGACCAGCGGGTCAAGCGGTTCGAGTCGCTCCAGCCGATCTAGCGGATCCGGAGGGTCGGCGGGGGAGGCGAGGCCGGGTGGGCGGAGCGCCGATGAGCTCGCGACGGACATCGTCGACCTGGTGGTCGACGGGATCGGGTCTAGCGGTCCGCGCTCGTGATGCGGCCGGCGGCCGCCACGCTCGTCGAGCGTCCGTCGCGCGCCGCATGGGCCCACTCGCCGATGCGCGTCAACGCGGTCTGGAGGTTCGGCAGCGAGTTCGCGTACGACAGCCGCAGGTGGCCTTCGCCGCCCGCGCCGAATGCCGTGCCCGCGAGCCCCGCGACACCGGCCTCGCGAAGCACGCGGTCCTGAACGGTCGCTGAGTCGCCCAGGCCAAGACCGGTGATGTTCGGGAATACGTAGAAGGCACCCTTCGGCTCGCGGCAGGTGATGCCGTCGATCTTGTTCAGACCGAGCACCGTCGCATCCCGCCGTTCGCGGAACGCCTTCACCATCTCGGCGACCTCAGGTGGCCGATTCGTGAGCGCGGCGGCACCGGCCCGCTGGGTGAACGTCGCGGTGCAGGACACCGAGTTCGCGATGAGCTTCGTCACAGGATCGACCAGTGGCCACGGGAACACGCCGTATCCGAGACGCCATCCGGTCATCGCGAAGGTCTTGCTGAAGCCATCCAGCAGGATCGTGCGCTCGGCCATGCCATCTTCGCGAAGGATCGAATGATGCGTGCCCTCGTACAGGATCTCGGCGTAGATCTCGTCGGCGAGCACCCACAGGTCGCGCGCGCGGGCAATGTGCGCGATCTCGCGGATCATGGTCTGCGACAGCACGCCGCCCGTCGGATTCTCGGGGCTGTTGAGGACGATGAGCTTTGTCCGGTCGGTGAGGAGCGAGCGGAGCTCGTCGAGGTCAGGGCTGAAGTCGTTCTTCTCCCGCAGTACCAGGGGCACGGCTTTCGCGCCGGCGAACGTGATCATCGAGGAGTAGATCGGGAAGCCCGGATCCGGGAAGATCGCCTCGTCGCCCTCGTCGAGGAGCGCGAGCATCGCGTAGAACATGATCGGCTTCGCACCCGGCGTGACGATGACCTGCCCCGGATCGACTGCAAGGTGGCGGGTCTTGTTCAGGTGCGCGGCGATCGCCTCACGCAGCTCCGGCACGCCGGCCGACGGCGTGTAGTGGGTCTCGCCATGCTGGAGCGCCGAGAGACCCGCATGCACCACCGATGGCGGCGTGTCGAAATCGGGCTCGCCGATCTCCAGGTGGATGATGCTGCGACCCTGGGCTTCGAGCGCGCGGGCCTTGGCGAGGACCTCGAACGCGGTCTCCGTGCCCAGACGCGACATCCGTGGTGCGAGCGGACGGGTCATTCGGCGGCAGTCTAGACCCGCGCATGGGGCCGCGATTCCCCGATACTCAGGACGTGCGGCTTCAAGCGATATTCCCGCAGACCGAGATCGGGAGCGATCCGAATGTCATCGCGACGTTCGTGCGCGAGATCGAGGCGATCGGATTCGACGGCCTCGTCGCATACGACCACGTGCTCGGCGCGGATCCCGCGCGACCCGGGTGGTCGGGACCGTACACGATCGACACGCCGTTCCACGAGGTCTTCGTGCTCTTCGGGTTCGCGGCCGCGCTGACCAAGAAGCTGCAGCTCTCGACCGGCGTGCTCATCCTTCCGCAGCGTCAGGCGGCGCTCGCCGCGAAGCAGGCGGCCGCGCTGGACGTGTTGTCCGGGGGTCGGTTGCGGCTCGGCGTCGGCGTCGGCTGGAACTGGGTCGAGTTCGACGCGCTCGGGATGAGCTTCACGGACCGCGGCAAGCGGGTCGAAGAGCAGATCGCACTGCTCCGGGAGCTCTGGACCACGCCGTCGGTGACCTTCGAGGGCCGGTGGCATCACGTCGATCGCGCCGGCATCAATCCCCTTCCGGTGCAGCGCCCGATCCCGATCTGGATGGGGGCGGATTCGGAGCCCGCGATCCGGCGCGCGGCACGGCTTGCCGATGGCTTCTTCGCGCACTTCGCGGCGAGCGACGAGGGACGGGCGCAGGCCGCGACGTTCTGGGAGTGGGTCAAGGAAGCGGGCCGCGACAGAGCGCGTGTCGGGCTCGAATGCCGCACCGGGGCGCGCATGAGCGACGACGAGCTGTCCCGCTCGGCCGAGACCTTCCGGGCCATGGGCGCGACCGACATCGAGTTCAACACGATGCGCGCGGGCTTCCGTTCGGCGGACGAGCACCTCGACGCCTTCCGCCGGTTCATCGCCCGCCTTAGGGCGTAGTCGACACCGGAACGCCAATGGCGGAGATGCGTACGGGATCGCCGCCCGCGAGCGCGACCGCGTAGAGCCCGATATCGCGCGCGACGAAGAACCACTTTCCGTCCGGAGACCACCCTGCGAACCGGCCCTCGGTGGCGGACGCGATAACCGCGCCGGTCTCGGCATCGACCACCCTGGGGAGACCGCCGAACGTGAAGCCGATGAGGTGGCCGGTCGGAGACCAGCGCACATCCGCGATGATCTGGCCCGGAAGGCGCCTCGTCTCCGCGCCGTCCTTGGCGCCGATGATGGCGAAGTCGAAGCCGCTGCCGGCGTTCGGCGGACTGATCCGCACGGACAGGAACGCGCCGTCACTGGACGATCCGAGCTGCGACAGCTGCAACGGCACGCCCGTCGAAAGAAATGAGGCGCTCGTGACGGTGCGCCTCGTGCCACCGGTCGCCTCCACGATGGAATGCTCGACCCGGGTCTGGGGCAGAAGACCCAGCTTCCCGTTATCGATGAGGAAGGTCCTCCCGCCGCCGAACGCGACCTCGCGCGCGCGGTACGTGGCGACCCTGGCATTCGTTGTCGTCACGACACGCACCTCGGCGTCGGCGCCGAATCCGGTCGGATCGCGCGTCCCGAGAAGCTGGGTGTACGCGACATTTCCGTCTGGCGACCATGCGGGGAACGGCCCCGCCGAGTCCTGCTGATCGCTGACGCGTTGGCTGGTCCCGGTCACGTCGGTCACGAAGACCGCGCCTTGGACCGTGGTCG
>JANXXG010000266.1 GCA_025350745.1 Chloroflexota bacterium
AGACGCTCGCGACGCGTGACCGGAACGCGAGCCGGTAGTCCGACACGATCTCGGCGGAGGTGAGCTGGAGACGCGTCAGGTGCGCTCCACTGGGAACCACGCGGCTACCGCTCTTGATGTGCCACTCCAGCGGCAATGCTAGACGCGGGCACGCCGCCGGATGCGGCATCTCGGCGCTCGGCGCGATCGAGGAACGAGATCAGGGCCGCCGCGAACGCGTCGGGCTGCTCGGGCATCACCAGATGGCCGGCCGATCCGATCGTGCGGAGCTCCGCGTCGGGGTAGCTCTGCCGGAGCGCTTGCAGGTGTGCCGCCGGGACGATGCCGTCCTCGCGACCCCACACGACGAGCGCCGGACCGGTGTACTCACCGGCGCGCCGCAGCCAGGCGTCGCGTAACGATGGCCGCAGGCCTCGGAGCGTCGCGACGGAGCGCATCACCCGGAGGGTCTCGGCGTACGAGCGGTCAAAGCGCTCACCCTCGGCGTAGAGATGGGCCGGGATCCGCGATGGGTCGGAGAAGCAGGAGCGCAGAACTGCCCGCGCGGCCGACCTCGGACGCGGCAGCCACGTCGTGAGTCCGAGGAACGGGAGCGAGAAGAGCCGGAGGAAGAGGGCGATATCCGGCCCGAAGCCCCCCGGCGCTACGAGGGTCATCGATCGCCACGTCGACGGATGCGTCACCACGGTCACCGCGACGATCCCGCCTCCGAGCGAGTGGCCGACCAAATGCGGGCGATCCAGGCCGAGCGCCGCGCGGACCCCGTCGACGACCGCCGGATAGAACGGGGCGCGCGCATCGAAGTACCGGGCGCCGCGGACGCGCGTGCTCTCGCCGAATCCCGGCAGGTCGAACGCGATGGCCCGGCGCCCCGTCGGGGCCACCCGTTCCATCGTCTCGGTCCAGTTCTCGGCCCATCCACCGACCCCGTGGACGAAGAGCACAGCCGGATCGCCACTGCCCTCTTCGATGACGCGGATGCGCGACCCCGCCACCTGGATCATCGACGTGCGCATTTCTTCATAATGCGCTCCGTGCTCTTCTATTACCTCTGTACCAAGGCCGAGCCGCTCCACCGCCAGGCATTCCCGTCCGGAGCGCAGTCCAAGGATGCTGACGTCTTCAAATGGGTCACGATGTTCTCGGCCTCGCCGGCCGTCTGCCAGCGCCAGCATGACGGGAACCACGCGTGGCGGCCGGATGAGGGTGGCGACGAAGAGCGCGTCGTTCGCGGCTTTGCGGTGCTCCAGTGGGACCGCGAGGGCTTCGAGAGCGACCAGCCCAAGCCGTCGGTCGGCGAGAAGCTCGTGTCACGCTGGGGTCCTGCGCTCGTCATCGAGGGGACCGATGACCCGACGACCGGCACGTATTTCCTGCTGAAGCTCTTTCCGCACGGCTACCACGGCAAGCACGAGGAGATCGGGAGCAAGCGCACGGACGTCGACGCCGGACGGCTGCAGCCCGCGTAGGACGGCCGACTGGACGCTTAGGGGCCGGCCGGCTCCCCGCGAACATGTTCCCGATGCGCGACGTGGTGTAGATGCTCATGCGCATCCTCGGTCGCGCGCGGCGGATAGAAGAGACCGGCGACGTAGAACTTGACCGGCGACTGCGCGTACGCGGACACGAGGACGTGGACGTCGTATTTTTCGAACAAGGCCCGGCCCCACGTCTCGCGGAACCGCGTCGCCCACTGCTGGCCGTGGCGTTCGCGTGACAGGCGGGCCATCTCATGCAGCTCCTGATCGAGGATGGGGAGCTCATGAGGCCCCTGGCAGTCGTCGCTGTCGCACCGGAACCGAAGCCGGAGCGGCAGCTGCAGGATGTCCGACTCGTGGACGGCGGCCCGGACGAAGCCCGCGGTCGCGGCGCCGTCGCGAGCGAGCTGCTGCATCGACTCGAGCGACCCACGGAGGTGCGCTCGCACGAAGGGCCACCGTAGCCGCCAGCCATCCTTCGGATCCACGTACGCCGTCGCGGCGATCTCGCCGATCACGTTCCGCGACTCCGGCCGACCGTCGCGGTCGGCCGGAGTCGTGCGCGCATGGATCCACGACCACCGCAAGATCGGCGGGTCCGTATCGGTGCCCTTCCACGGAAAGGGCGAGAGACGCTCGAGCCGACCGCTTTCACGATCCACGCCGATGACACCGGGCCGCTCTACCGGGAAGCTGTCGGCGGCGACCGTCTTCGTGAGGACCAGGATGTCGCGTTCCGTCGCGGCATCTTCCATGGTCACCGGTCCAGCGTAGGTGCCGAACGCGCACGCATCACCGCGGCCGCCTGATGCAGATGCGCGGCGAGGTGGACGCCGCTGAACAGGATCCAGGCTCGTGCGCTCAGCGGGCCGAGCTCTTCGTGCGGGTGTGACGGACCACCGGCCGCCAGGGTGCGGGCCGTCGCGAGCCGCTCATCGGCGCCCTTGAGGGCGGCCAGGATGGTCTCGCGTGTCGCGCTCGCATCGCCGGGCATCCCGTACGGGAACGCCGCATCGGTGGGCACGCGACCGAGCGCGAGCGATCGGGCGATCATGTGCGCGGCATCGTCTGCTGCGAGCGCGTGGCCGGCGATCTCCGCGATCGACCAGAGCTCCAACCCGGCGTGACGGTGCAGACCGTTTTCATCGACCGCCGAGGTACCCAGGCGCAGACCGGTCAGCGCGTCGCGCACCGCGGCGGCGATCTCATCCATCGAGTGGCCGTCCGCGACGGATTGCAGCGACGCCCCGGCCCTGATCGCATCGAGCGCGGTCGCGGCGGAGAAGCCCAGGGGTGACCGGGGTGGCACGTACGTAGGATGACAGCGTGACGGCATTGACGGACAAGGAGCTCGCGCTCGCGCGGGATCACCCCCGGGGGACCGAGCAGCGGACCCTCGCGCCCTACCGCGCGGCGCTCAACGACCTGGATGTCTACGCCGCCCTGCCGGTGGCCGAGCGCGACGCGATCGTTCGATGGACCGCGATCCGCTGCGCCGTCCGCGACCGCTATGGCGTCGATCGCGACCAGCTCAACCTTGCCGAGCCGCTCATCCCCGCCACGGCGCTGCGAACGCACGTCCTCGCCGGTGAGGAGCGGGCCTCCGGCCGGTCCGTGACGGACAGCGGGGGCGATCTCCTCGAGCTCGTCGCACGGGTCCGGGCCTAGCTCGGCTAGACCGGGACCGTCTCCCGGAGCGGCGCCAGGAGCTCGAGGGTCCGATCCATCTCGGCCTCAGTGTTGAAGTGGTGCGGGGACAGCCGGACCAGGCCGGGCCGGTAGTCCGCGATGCAGCCCTGGACCCGTAGTGCGTCGACGACGCGCGCAGGATCCGAGTGGCGCAGCGTCACGATCGGAGTCCGTCGCTCGGCCTCGCGGACGCATCCGACGTTCCAGCCCTGGGCGAGCGCTCCGTCGACGAGGCGCTGCGACAGCAGCATGTGGCGCGACCGGACGGTCGCGATGCCGATCTCGCGCAGCAGCTCGATGCCGGCGCGCGAGGTGTACGCGGCCGCGACCGCGGGCGTGCCGTACTCGAACCGGCGGGCGTTCGGCGCGAGGTCGACGTGCTGGACATCGAACGTGAACGGGTCACGCATCGCCCACCAGCCGATGGCGCTCGGATGCGATCCGGCGATCCGGTCGCGCCGCGCGTACAGGAACGCCATGCCCGGACCGCCCATGAGCCACTTGAGGGTCCCGCCGACGAGGAAGTCGACGTCCGAGGCGTGCACGTCGAACGGGATCGCGCCGATGGACTGATACGCGTCAACGACCAGGGCCGCCCCCTTGCGATGGCAGATGTCCGCAAGGGCCTTCACATCCTGGATGTAGCCACTCGTGTAGTAGACGTGACCGGTACAGACGAGCGCCGTGCGGTCGTCGACCGCACGCTCGAACAGCTCGAGCGGCACGGTCACTCCGTCCGGGCTATGGACGAACTCGACCTGCACCCCCTGGCGTTCGAGCGCGAGCCAGGTGTGTCCGTCGGTCGGAAAGTCGATGTCCGCGACGACCACCTTGTTGCGTTTCGAGTAGTCGAACGACGAGGCGATGCTGACGAGCGCCGCGGAGACCGCCGGCTCGAGCGCGATCTCATCGAGATCGGCGCCGAGCACGCCCGCAAAGTCGCCGCGCAGGTCGTCGAGCAGCCCGACCCAGTGTTGGTACCAGGCCCGGCCGCCGAGCTCGGTCCAGGTCTTCGCGTAGGCCTCGAGCGCCGCGGCTCCGCGCACGGGGAGTGGGGTCAGCGAGCAGCTATTCAAATAAATGAGCCGGTCCGTGATCGGGAACTCCGCCCGCCAGCGCGCGATCAGCGCCGGGTCGTCACCAGCCGACGGCATAGCTCTCTCTCCGCGGATCAGCGCCACCCTCGAGGGCACCGGTCTCGAGCTTCCGCACGGCGCAGACCCCTGCGCTTGCCGGCGTGAAGTCTGGCATGTCTCGGATGATGTGGCCGAGCCGCTCGAGGCCGTCGCGGACCTCGTGGCGAACGCGACCCTCCACCTGGAGCACACCGGGCTCGTAGGCGTGCGGGAAGAACGTCCACGGGAAGCTCTTCGAGATGACCCGCGGCGCCTCGATCGCGGCCTGCGTGTTCATGCCGAAGTCGACGATGTTGCAGACCACCTGCACCATCGCCTGGCATTGCGCATCCTCGCCCGGGCAGCCGAACGGCATGAACGCGGCTCCGCCCTTCATCAACAGCGCTGGATTCGGTGTGAGGCGTGGTCGTTTGCGCGGAGCGATCGCGGACGGATGGCCGGGCGTCGTCCACAGCTGCGCGCCGCGGGTCGACACGATCATCCCAAGGCCGGGAATGAGCGGCGCGCCGAGGCCCGGATCGGACGGCGTCGCCGAGAATGCGTTCCCCTCGCTGTCCATGGCGCAGACGTACGACGTGTCGGGCGCACCGACCCCTGCGGCGAGCCGCGGGACCCAGCCCGCCGGGCCGGTCCGGCCCTCGTGCTTCCACGGATCGCCCGGCAACGGGAGCTCCGGCCATGCTCGGTCGTCGCGGATGAGTGCCCGTCGCTCGTCGGCGTAGGCCTTGTCCAAGAGTCCTCTGATGGGGACGTCGACCTGCTCGGGATCGCCGAAGAACCCCTCCCGATCCGCGCACGCGAGCTTCATCGCCTCGGTGTATCGATGCAGGAATGGGAGCGTGCCCGGTCCCAGGGACGCGATGTCGTAGCCCTCGAGCAGGTTCAGCGTCATCGGGACGAGCGGGCCCTGCGACCATGGGCCACAGGCGTACACGTCGATGCCGCGGTAGGTGGTGTGGACCGGCGTCTCGATCGAGACCCGATACGTCGCGAGATCCTCGGCTGACAGCGCACCGCCCTCCCGTTGCATGTGGCGCACGATCTCGCGCGCGATGTCCCCCGTGTAGATGGCGTCGCGCGCGGCCATGATCGCGGCCGCGCGGCCACGGGAGGCGTGCGCGGACTCGATCGCCGCGAGCCGCCGGAACAGATCACCGAGCTCCCGCTGCACGAGCAGCTCCCCCACCTCTGGCGGCCGGCCATTGGGGAGGAAGACCGCGGCGCTCGACGGCCATTGACGGATCCGGTCCTGGAGCATCGTGATCGCGCGGGCCAGCCGCGGGTACACCGGAAAGCCGTCGCACAGCTCGATCGACGGTGCCAGGACCTCGGCCAGGGACAGCCGCCCGTGTCTCGCCAGCGCCGTGAGCCACGCGTCGCACGCGGCCGGCGTTACGGACCGCGGCGTGCCGACCGGCATGTCATCGCCGTACGTCGCGCGGTATGCCTCCAACGTAAGCGACGCCGGCCAGCGGCCGAGCCCGTCGATGCTCTCCGGCGCCGCCATGCCCGGGCGGTACACGATGATCGGCGCGACGCCGCCGAAGTCGGTGAGATGGCGCTCGACGACATTCAGCGCGATGCCGGCCGCTACGCCGGCGTCGATCGCGCTTCCGCCGCGTGGGAACATCCGCAGACCGGCGAGCGACGCGAGGTAATGACAGGTGCTCACCATGTGCTTCGACCCGAGGACGGCCGGGCGGCCTTCGGTGATGCCGATCGGCGGCGCGGTGTTCTCCACCGCGATCTCACGCATCCCTCGCACGATAGCGCCGGAGGCGTTGCTAGGCTGGTCGCGTGCGCCTCTATGCCCATCGCGTCGAGCCGTTCGACAACGGGATGTATCTCCTGGCGGACGAGCGCGGGGATGCGATCCTCATCGACCCATCACGCGGCGAGCGCGAAGCGCTCGCGACGATCCGCGACCAGGGCCTGACGGTCATCGAGATCCTCAACACCCATGGCCATCCGGACCACGTCTTCGATAACGCAAGCGTGAAGGAGCGGACGCGCGCCCGGCTCGCGATCCACCGCGCCGATGCCTACCGCCTCGATCCGGCGACCCGGCCGGTGAGCATGCTCGATGCGCCGAAGAGCGTCGCCGACGACCTCTTTGAGGACGGTCCGTTGACCTACCTTCGGGACCTCGATCTCCAGGCGATCCATACCCCGGGCCACACCGAGGGATCCACCTGCTTCTACCTTCCGAACGAGAACACGCTGTTCAGCGGAGACCTCCTGTTCGCGGGCAACGTCGGGCGCATCGATCTTCCCGGGGGTGACGCGCGGCAGATGGAGGCGAGCCTCGCCCGGGTCGCGACGATGCCACCTGGAACGCGCGTGTTCCCGGGCCATGGGCCGGCGACGACGATCGGCGACGAGCTGCGCTGGCTGAAGGGGTTCCGCTTCGCCTAGTTAGTCGGCGACCCCGAGCACGTTGAAGCCGTTGTCCGCGAAGATCGTCGCCCCCGTCACGCAGCGGGACATCTCGCTCGCGAGGAACACCGCGACGTTGCCGACCTCGTCCTGGGTGATGTTGCGGCGGAGCGGGGCCTTCTCGACCATCAGGTCGCGCGCGCTGGAGATCCCCTTGACCGCGCTGCCGGCCAGCGTCTTGAGCGGACCGGCGGAGATCGTGTTCACCCGGACGTTCGACGGGCCGAGGTCGGCCGCGAGGTAGCGGGTCCCCGACTCGAGCACCGCTTTCGCCATGGCCATCGAGTTGTAGCTCGGCACGACGCGATCGACGGCGTTATAGGTCAGCGACATGACCGACCCGCCGCCCGCCTTCTCGAACAGGGGCAGCGCTGCGCGTGTGACCGCGATGAGCGAGAACGCGCTGATGTCGATGGCCAGCTTCAGGCCATCGCGCGAGATCTCGTGGAAGCGGCCACGCAGGTCCTCCACCGCGGCGTAGCCGATGGAATGGACCAGGATGTCGGCTTGACCCCACCGCGCGCCGATCGCGGCGAAGAACGCCTCGATCTCGTCCTGTTTCGAGACGTCGCAGGGCAGGAGCGGCATCTGGTCGTGGCCCGGCAAGGTCACCACGAGCTTCTCCACGTTGTCGCGCAGCCGCTCGGTCGCGTAGTTGAACGCCAGCTGCGCGCCCTCGCGTTGGAACGCGGTCGCGATGCCCCAGGCGATGCTCCGTTGGTTGCCGACGCCCATGACGATCGCCCGCTTGCCGTCGAGCAGCCCCATCCGCCACCTCCTCGCCTACCGGCGTTGGCCCATGATGACCCACGTGCGACTCCACGTGCACGAATTCGGTCCCGGCGCCGGCAGGACGGTGGTCGCCCTGCATGGCGTCACCGGGCTGGCGCGGGTCTTCCAGCGTCTTGCCGACCGGATGCCCGAGTTCCGGATCGTCGCTCCGGACCTGCGCGGACACGGCGCATCGGGTAAGGAGCCGCCGTGGGATCTCTCGGTGCACCTTCGCGACCTACGCGAGACGCTCGACGCCATGGGGATCTCCAGAGCGCCGTTCATCGGCTACAACTTCGGCGGGCGGCTCGCGGTCGAGCTGCTCGCCGCCGATCGATCGCGGTTCGAGAAGCTCATCCTGCTCGACCCGGCGCTCCAGATGGAGGCGTCCGCGGTCACGGCGAGCACCGAAGCGCTGCTCGCCGACCCGTCATACGGCTCTGTGGACGAGGCGATCGCGGCCCGCGCCGCCACCGCGCCGTACGCGCCGCCGGAACACTTCGAGGTCTGGGCGAGGGATCTGGTCGCGGGTCCCGACGGCCGGCTTCGGCTGCCCTTCTCTCGCGCGGCCGCGATCGCGATCCTCGGTGAGCTCACCACCCCGCCCCCGCCGTTCGCGGCGCTGCGCATCCCGACGCTGCTCATCCTGGGGGATGAGTCGACGATGGTGAATTCCGGTCAGACCGAGCGCTACACGTACGAGCTCGGCGACTTCCTTGAGGTGAAGACGGTCCGCGCGAGACATCAGGTCATCGGCGATGCCGCCGACGAGGTCGCCGCCGCTGTGCGGGCCTTCCTAGCGTCGTAGCGGCGCGAGCGCGGTCGGCCACCGGCGCAGCCGGGCGTCCGGACCGGTGTGGGCGGCCAGGACCGCGCAGCCGATCCGGAAGGCCTCCACAAGGAGCTCGAGCGGCAGGGCCGGGGTCGTCGTCCCGGTGGTCATCTCCGGGGTCGCCGGCACATGCAGGTACGTCGTGGGCAACGTGAGGCCGCGGTCCCGCGCATAGCGGAGCGCGCTGTAGAGCGTCGCGTTGCTCACGTACGCGCCGCCGTCCCACGAGATGCGCGCGGGGATGCCCGCGGCGTCGATCGCCGCTGCGATCGCGCGGACCGGCGCCGTCGCGAGGAGCGCGTCCGGACCACCTTCGTCACCGTCGCTGCGCTCGGCAGCGAGCGCCCGATCGGCGTTGTCGGCCTGCCACGGCATGTCGCCGATCGCGTGCGCGATGGCCTCGACGCCGACCGCAGGTCGGCCGAAGGACAGGCCGCCGATGATGAGGCCGTCCGCCGGCTCACGCTCGAGCTCGCGCACGATCGTCGCGACCGACTCGCCCCAGACGACCGGCACCCGCAGCACGTCGATCCGCGCCGGACCGGCGGCCGCCCCCGCCAGCTGGCGCACCGCCTCCCAGGAAGGGTTCACGCCCC
>JANXXG010000315.1 GCA_025350745.1 Chloroflexota bacterium
CCTGGTTTTATGGACAAAGCCGGGTGAGAGGATTCTGCGACGAGCGCAGTTATTTCGTGCGCATCGGGCTTGGCCAGCCAATCACTGCATAGCAAAGAGCTCTTCGGCGCGTGCGAGGAACTTGGCGGGGTTCCTGCGATAGGAGAGGCGGAGGGAGCGCCTGGCGGTGGCGCTCGCCCGCGCACGCCGGGCCCGAGGTGCGACGAGCGTGACGGCTGCGGCGGCGCGCTCGGGAGTCGGTGGGAAGCGGAGGGTGATCAGGATGGCCGTTGCGGTACGGCCGTCGTCGGCGACGAGGGCGTTGGGGGCGCGGTTGAGACCGACAGCGCGGCGTTCGACGCGGCGCACGGTTCCCCAGTCGCGCTCCTGGCCGTTGTTGTCGAGCGGGAGGTGCTTGTGCGCGTAGCCGGTGAAGAGCTTGTCGCGGTCCTTGGCGTCAGCGGCGGCGATCATCGCGTCGATCGACGCGGCGCGGCGACCGCCAAGCCGATAGCGGCGGTCCCAGCGGTTGAGCACGGCCTCGTAGCGCCGGCGAACGGTCGGGGGCGACTTCAGGTCGCGGTTCTTGAAGACATGAGCGAGCTCGCGAACCAAGCCGTGATAGGTGCGGGTCGTCCTCGCGGCGGAAGCGGTCTTGCGGAGGGCCCGGCCGAGCTTCGCCCGGAGAGCGCCGAGCGGCGAGGTGCGCGGCGGGTTCATCTTGACGAGCGATCGAAGGATCTGGCTCAAGTCCCGGTGGAGATCGGCACCGCCGAGTTCCATCGGGGCCGGTCGCGGTGCGTCGAGCGCCGCTCGCGTGGCCTCGATCACGAGGGCCGCGGCCTGGTGCGCCGGCAGGGTCGGCGCGGGCGGGGCTGGCGTCGGAAGGGCCTCGGGCGCGATCAGCGCCGGCGGGACCTTCGGCTCGTCGGCTGATTGCTGAGCGGGATGCTGGGGAGGCTTCGGAGCGACCGATGGCTCGACGGCGTGTGCGGCACGAGCGGCGCGCACTTCCTCTTCGAGCGCCCGCTCGATCGTCCGGATGCCACGCGCCCCTTTTTTAGCTCCTTGCGGAGCGCGGCGTCCTCCGCGAGGAGCGGCTTCGCGACGTTGGCGAGGAAGTGGATCTGGCAGACCTGGTGGGGCACGTCGGGCAACACCGCCTTTACGGCCTTGACGACGCACTCCTGTCCGTCGGAGATGACGCCGTTGATCGTGAGCCCGCGCGCGAGGACAGCCCGGAGCAGTCCGGCGATCTCCTCGTGCGAGACCGACGGGTGGGTCAGTGTCGCGAGCGGCAGGCCGGTGGCGAGGTCCCGAACGAGCCACAGCATCTCCTTGCCCTGGTCGGGCTGGAGGCCGTCGAGCGAGATCGTCACCTCGGTCCGGCCGCCGAGCGCCTCTCGGAGCCCGTCCGCCGACTGGAGCGTCGCTCCCGCGAGAGCGTTGTAGTCATCGACGAGCCGCGTGACTTCCCGCTCGGAGATCAGGAGCTTCGGGTACTGCTCCCGGAGCGCGCGATGGATCTCAGGCACGCTCTTCCGCTCGAGGATCCGCATCACGCCCACGCGCAGGATCACATCGAGGCCGAAATCGCCCGTCCGCAGAGCCAGCCGATCCAGATCCGCTCGGGGACGCCGGTACTCATGCCAACCGGGACAGTCGCGCCGCGCGCATCGTCGTACGATCGAGATCACGATCACCGGCCCATCCAGTCGCCACAGCGACCTCCGCCCGCGCGCTCCCGAATGCAGCGAGCCGCCGCAGTGCCGACATCGCTCCGTGTCCGGAAGGTCGAGGAACAGCGTGGGCGCCTCGTCCGCCCCCAGCTTCTTCTTGCGAGCCATTCGAGCCACCTCCTAGCGGCTCTTCTGGTCATCGGCAAGCGGCGGCGAAATCTAGAGGGGCAGTCGCAACATCATGCCGCACAACGCCTTAATATGCGGTAATTGGCTGGGTAAGCTTCGGACAGAACGCAAGCGCCTTGCGCCGGGAAGGTTGTGCCTGGGCTCTGGATGGCGGTGCGCGTCGCTCCTCGTCGCGCGGCGTGTCCCGCGACGCTCTTTCCAA
>JANXXG010000325.1 GCA_025350745.1 Chloroflexota bacterium
CCGCGAAGCGGTCGCCGCGTCCGCGGTCGGATACATGACCCAGGTCGCAGCCCTCTACGCGGACCTCTCGGTCGAGGAGAACCTCCGGTTCTTCGGAACGCTCGCCGGCGTACGTGACGTCGGCGCCGCCATCGAGGAGGCCTTGCGGCGCGTCGACCTACTCGACCGCCGCGGATCCATCGTCGCGACGCTGTCGGGCGGCATGCGCACGCGAGTGTCGCTCGCCGCGACGCTGTTGCACGGGCCACGGCTGCTGCTGCTCGACGAGCCCACCGTCGGCGTCGACCCGGCGCTGCGCCGCGATTTCTGGCAGCACTTCCGCGCGCTCGCGGGCACCGGCGTCACCATCCTGGTCTCGAGTCACGTGATGGACGAGGCCGCCCGGTGCGACCGGCTCGGCCTCATTCGCGCCGGGCGCCTCCTCGCGGAGGGAAGCGCGGCGGAGCTCATGACCCGGGCCGGCACGGCGGACCTCGAGTCGGCGTTCCTCAGCCTGTCCGAGGCAACGGCATGAGCCTGCGACGCGTCGGCGCCGTGGCGGCGCGCATCGTGACGCAGTTCCGGCGGGATCATCGGTCGCTCGGCCTGCTCTTTGTCGCGCCGATCCTGGTCCTCACCCTGGTCGGCGCGCTCTGGGGCTCGTCGTCGACGAGCACCGTCCGCGCGGCCGTGGCTGGTGACGTCGACCCGCAGCTCTACGCCGCGCTCCAGGGAACGAAGCTCGAGCTCAAGGCCCTCGACCATGACGCGGCGATCGAGGCGCTCCGCGCGGGTCAGACCGACGCGGTGATCGAGTTCGATCAGGCCGGGGCGGTGGTGACCCTGGATGGCTCCGATCCCGCGCGGACGAGCGCGATCGTCGGATCCGTACAAGGCGCGCTCACCGATCTCATCATCGGCGCGCCGCTCGCGTCGGCGGTCAAAGTCAACTATCTCTACGGCGGTCCGGCGTACACGCTGCTCGACTACCTCGCCCCGGTGCTGATCGCGGTGTTCGCGTTCTTCTTCATCTTCCTGCTGTCGACCGTGTCGTTCCTGCGGGAGCGCACGAGCGGGACGCTCGAGCGGCTCCTCGCGACGCCGCTGACCCGGGCCGAGCTGGTCCTCGGGTATTTGGGCGGCTTCGCCCTGTTCGCGCTCGTGCAGGCCCTCGTGATCCTCGCCTACACCGTCCTCGTGCTGAAGGTGCAGTACCGCGGGAACTTCGCAACGATCTTCATCGTCGAGGCTGTGCTGGTCGTCGGTGCCGTGTCGCTCGGTCTCGCGATCTCGGCCTTCGCCCGGAACGAGCTGCAGGCCGTCCAGTTCGTGCCGCTCGTGCTGCTCCCCCAGGTCTTCCTCTCCGGGCTGCTCGTGCCGGTGGAGCAGCTCAACGACGTCCTGCGGCCGATCTCGGCGCTCCTGCCGCTGACGTACGCCAATGAGGCGCTGCGCGCGGTGATGGTCAAGGGCTACGCCCTCTCGGATCCGCTCATCCTGCGGGACATCGGCATCCTTGCCGCGTTCGCGCTCGTCATGGCCGTCGCCGCGGTCGGCTCCATCCGCCGCGAGGTCGCCTGACTCCCCCACTCAGGGGACGCCGCCTCAGCCGGGCTAGGTAGACTGACCAGAGCTTGAGGAATGAGTACGGACCCCGCGGGGTCCCGGTCCGCCGAGGCGGTCCGCCGTCTACAGCAACACCTGGCCGCGCCGTTGGCGCGGCCTTTTTGTTGCCGTGGCGGGTCTCGGACCGCGGCCAGTAGAACCAGGAGGGATCGCATGCGACTCTCGCTCATGCCCAAGAAGAGCATCTTCTTCACGCTGTTCAGCCAGCACGCCCAGAACGCGCTCGAGGCCACCCAGGCGCTCGAGAAGCTCCTCTCCGACTTCACCGACGTCGACAACAAGGCCCGCGACATTCACGCCATCGAGCACTACGGCGACAAGCTGACGCACCAGATCATGCAAGAGCTGAACGGGACCTTCGTGACACCCCTCGACCGTGAAGACATCGTCGGACTCGCCTCGCGACTCGACGACGTCACGGATGTGTGCCACGACGTGGCCGAGATGGTGGTCCTGTACAAGGTCCGTAGCATCCGTCCCCTCGCGGTGCAGCAGGCCAAGGTCCTCGTCGCAGCCGCCGAGCACCTGGTGACGGCACTCAAGGATCTGGAGAAGCTCGAAGGTCTTGAGCCCCACTGGATCAAGATCCACACCCTCGAGAACGAAGGCGACCAGCTCTTCAGGACGGCCGTCGGCGAGCTCTTCGCTCAGACGACTGACCCGATCGAGATCATCAAGTGGAAAGACCTGCACGGCCTCATCGAGGTCGCGATCGACCGGTGCGAGGATGTCGCCAACATCGTCGAGACCATCGTGGTGAAGCACAAGTAATGGAATCAGGCACGGTGATCGTCATCGCGGTCGTCGTCCTTGGGCTGATCTTCGAATTCGTCAATGGCTTCCACGACGCGGCGAACGCGATCGCGACGGTCGTCGCGACCCGCGTCCTGACGCCGCTCCAGGCGCTGCTCATGGCTGGCACCCTGAACCTCGTTGGCGCGCTCGCTGGCACGGCTGTCGCCGTGACGATCGCAAAGGGCATCGTCGACAGCACCAAGGTCACGCAGGATCTCGTCCTCGCGGCCCTCATCGCCGCGATCGCGTGGGATCTCATCACGTTCTATGCGGCCCTTCCGACCTCCTCGAGCCACGCCCTCATCTTCGGGATGATCGGCGCGGCCGTCTCGGTCCACGGATGGGGCGTCGTCATCGTTCCCGGACTCGAGAAGACGAGCGCCGCGATCGTGGTTTCTCCCACCACGACCTTCGTCGTCGGCTACCTGCTCATGCTCGGCCTGTACTGGGTCCTCAAGGACGTCTCCTACACGTTCGTCAACCGGTTCTTCGGCAAGGCCCAGATCCTGTCGAGCGCCTGGATGGCGTTCACCCACGGCGGCAACGACGGCCAGAAGACGATGGGCATCATCTCGCTCGCCCTGTTCGGGGGCGGCTTCGTCGCGAAATCGGGGGACATCCCGGATTGGGTGAAGGTCGCCTGCGCCCTCGCGATCGCCCTTGGGACGTTCACCGGTGGATTCCGGATCATCAAGACGATGGGCATGCGCATCACGCTGCTCAAGCCGATCAATGGATTCGCGGCCGAGACCACCGCCGGCGCGGTCATCGAGATCGCCACGCGACTCGGCATCCCGATCTCGACGACCCACGCGATCTCCGGATCGATCCTCGGCGTCGGCGCCACGCGACGTCTTTCTGCGGTCCGCTGGGGCATCGCCGCGCGGATCGTCTCCGCCTGGGTCTTGACGATCCCCGGCTGCTTCATCTTCGGCTGGGCCGCCGCGTCGATCATGCGCGCCATCGGGATCCACGTCTGATCCCCACCTGATCCGGACCCACCCGGGACGGCTGCGGTGGTCCCGCTACGTTGTGGCGGCCTCGGAGAAGCGCACCGGGCCCAGAAGCACCAGCCCAAGGATGCCCGCCATGAACAGGAGCGAGCCGCCCACCCAGAACAACGGCTCCACGCCGAACCGGTCCACGATCACCGCGCCGATCGCGAGCGAGGCAAGTCGGAAGGCGCTCCAGTCTGCATCCAGCAAGGTGAACACCCGGCCCCGCATGAGGTCGGGGATCGCGCCCTGGATCG
>JANXXG010000407.1 GCA_025350745.1 Chloroflexota bacterium
GAACGCAGCGATCAAGATCATCGTCTCAAGCCTCATCGTCGTGCTCTTTGCCTTCTCGCTCTTCTTCGTCGGCGTCCGGGCCATGGGTCTCGCGACCTTCGTCGTGACCGGCGGCTCGATGGAGCCGACGATCCACAAGGGCTCCCTTGTGATCGACGAGCCGGTCTCGGCCGACAAGCTCCGCCTCGGCGACATCATCACCTTCGACCACTACGACCAGACCACCACCCACCGCATCGTCGGTGTCGAGGGCAGCGCGAACGGCGCGATGTTCTCGACCAAGGGCGACGCGAACACCGTCACTGACCCGGAGCCCCTCAGCTTCCCCGGCCGCGTCGGCCTGGGGAAGCTCGCGGTCCCGGGTGTCGGCTACGCGGTCGCCTGGATGCAGTACATCTGGCGCCTCGGCGCCACCCTCGTGGCCGCGGTCATCTTCTTCGCCTGCGCCGCGATGGTCTTCCTCAAGAAGGACAAGCCGGCCGCCGCTCCGGCGCCGCGCTCCACGAAGATCACCCGCCTGGTGCCCGCCCCCGTCCGCACCATTACGGCGATGAACACCGAGACGCAGCGGATCTGGGACGAGCACGAGCGCTGGCTCCTGCAGACCCCGTCGAAAGTGCGGGCCGCTTAGATGAAAGAGCGCATCTTCGCCGCCGCCTGCGTCGTGCTCGTGAGCACGGCGATCATCGGGTTCTCGGCCGGTTCCACCGGTGCGAGCTTCGTCGGCTCGACCACGAACCCGAACCAGAGCTGGAACACCCAGAACGTGACGCCCCCGGCGGCCTTCACCAGCGCGACACCCAAGCCGGCCGGTCAGATCGACCTGGTCTGGACCGCCACGACCTCGCCAGCCGGCTCGCACACCCTGACCTACTTCGTGATGCGCGGCCCGGTCGGTGGCCCCTACAGCCAGGTCGGCACGACGGCCGCCCTGACCTACAGCGACACCCCGGGCTCCGACGGCACGTACGAGTACCTGGTCCAGACGAAGATCGCCCAGGGCGCCGGCTTCTTCACCTCCGGCAACAGCGCCACCAAGAGCACGCAGTCCGACCGCACCGCGCCGACGGTCGCCGGAGCATTCACCCAGACTCGCAGAGCGGTCGCCGCGCCGGTCACGATCGACTGGACCTGGACCGCCGCGACGGATGGCGGGACCGGCGTCGCCGGCTACGACATCCACTACACGAACGTGAACCCGGGCGCGTGCCCCGCGACCAGCGTGGCCAACTACCCGAACCTCATGTCGGTCGGCGTCGTCACCAGCGCGCAGGCCTCGGGCCTCGTATCCGGCAGCAAGTACTGCTCCTACATCGTGACCAAGGACGTCGCTGGCAACGTGAGCGCGAACAGCGCCGCCGTGAGCTCGACAGCGCGCTAGCAGCCCCCCGCGCTCGGCTAAACTTCCCTCGTGGGGGCGGCGTGAATCCAGAGGAGAAGTTCGGCACCGAAGGCCTCGCCTTCGACGACGTTCTCCTGATCCCCGCCCGCAGCGACGTCCTCCCCACGCAGGTCTCGACCCGCAGCTTCCTCACCCGCGAGCTCGCCCTCGATATCCCGCTGCTCTCCGCGGCGATGGACACCGTCACCGAGGCGCGCATGGCCATCGCCCTCGGCCGCCTCGGTGGGCTCGGGGTGATCCATCGGAACCTCTCGGTCGACGAGCAGAGCAACCAGGTAAAGGAATGCAAGGCTGCGGGCGTGCGCGTCGGCGCGGCGGTCGGCGTGTTCGGCGATGCGGACGACCGCGTCAGCGCGCTCGTCGCGGCGGGCGTCGACGTGATCTTTGTCGACATCGCGCAGGGGCACTCCGCGGGCGTCATCCGGATGGTCGAGAAGATCAAGGCCCGTCACCGCGTCCAGGTGGTCGCCGGCAATGTCGTGACCGCCGCCGGCACGGAGGACCTCATCGCGGCGGGAGCGGACGGCATCAAGATCGGCGTCGGGCCCGGCGCGATCTGTACGACGCGGGTCGTCGCGGGCGCGGGCATGCCGCAGGTGACCGCCATCTTCGATTGCGCGAATGCCGCCGCGAAGGCGGGCGTGCCGGTCTGCGCCGACGGTGGCATCCAGGAGTCCGGCGATATCGCGAAGGCCATCGGCGCGGGCGCGCACACCGTGATGCTCGGCGGCCTCTTCGCTGGAGTGGACGAGTCTCCCGGCGACGTGATCGAGACCGACGAGGGACGCTTCAAGTCGTATCGCGGCATGGGCTCCATGGGTGCGATGCAGTCGCGCCAGACCTCGCGTGACCGGTACGGGCAGGGTGACGTCGCGGAGTTCAGCAAGCTCGTGCCGGAAGGCATCGAGGGCCGGGTCCCGGCGCGTGGCGCGCTCGAGCCGTTCGTGCATCAGCTCGTCGGCGGGATCCGGGCGGGCATGAAGTACACCGGGGCCGCGACCATCGAGGACCTCCGCACGAAGTCACGGTTCGTCCGCATCTCCGGCGCGGGCCTGCGCGAGTCGCACCCCCACGACGTCCGCATCACGGTCGAAGCACCGAACTACCGGGTCCGTACCTCCTGATGCTCGGGTCCGTCGAGCGGGACCTGGCGCATCGCACGCTCGACACCGCCCGGTCCCGCGGAGCCTCGTACGCGGACGTCCGTTTCGTTCGCCGGGCCGTTGAGGACGCGGTCGTGAAGAACGGGCATCTCGACAGCGTCGATCGCTCGGAGATCTTCGGCTTTTCGGTGCGCGCGATCGCCGATGGCGCATGGGGCTTCGCGGCATCGCCGATCCTCACCGCGACCGAGGCCGACCGCGTGGCCGCGCTCGCCGTCGAGGTCGCGCGCGCCTCCGCGATCACGAAGCGTGAGGAGGCGCGGCTCGCAGCGGTGAAGCCTGCCACCGCTACGTACACGACACCGATCGAGATCGATCCATGGAAGATGCGCTTCGAGGACCGGGTCAAGCTGCTCATCGACGCCGACGCAGCGATGAAGCACGCCCAGCCCTCGCTGCGCACGACGCGAGCCTCATACGAGATCTGGCGCGAGGAGAAGCTGTTCGTCTCGAGCGAAGGTGCGGACATCGCGCAGACGCTCTACGAGACCGGCGCGTCGATCGCCGCTGAGTCGGTCGGCGAGGGCGAGCAGCAGATCCGCACGTACCCAGGCTCGGGCGGCCGGAGCCAGAACACCGCGGGCTGGGAGTACGCCCTCAAGTGGGACTTCGTGCAGCACGCGCCGCGCATCGCCGACGAGGCGGTCGCGCTCCTCACCGCGAAGCAATGTCCGCAGGACATCAGGACCTCGATCATCCTGAGCTCCAACCAGCTCATGCTGCAGTGCCACGAGAGCTGCGGCCACCCGATCGAGCTGGACCGCGCTCTCGGCACGGAGGCCGCGTTCGCCGGGACGTCGTTCCTCACGCCCGACCGGCTTGGCTCGTTCCGGTACGGCAGCGAGCACGTCAACATCGCCATCGACTCCACTCGCAAGGGTGGCCTCGGCACGTTCGGCTACGACGACGAGGGCGTGCCCGCGACCGAAGGGTGGGCGGTCAAGGACGGGATCTTCGTCGGCTACCTCATGTCGCGAGAGACCGCGGCCGCTCTTGGGACTGTCTCGAACGGCACGGTGCGCGCCGACGGGTGGAGCCGCCTTCCGATGATCCGGATGACGAACGTCTCGGTGATGCCCGGTAGCGCCGGCACGCTCGAGGACCTCATCGCCGACACCGATGACGGCATCTACATGGACACGAACCGCTCATGGTCCATTGACGACAAGCGTCTGAACTTCCAGTTCGGCACCCAGATCGGCTGGGAGATCAAGAACGGCAAGCGCGGCGCGATGTTGCGGAATCCCACGTACACCGGTATCACCCCGGAGTTCTGGGGCAGCTGCGACGCGGTGTGCTCCGAGTCCGAATGGACCATGTGGGGCACGCCCAACTGCGGCAAGGGCCAGCCCGGCCAGGTCGGGCACACCGGCCACGGCGCGGCACCCGCGCGCTTCCGCAACGTGCAGGTCGGAGTGGTGAAATGACCGAGCTCTTCGGCGAACGCGAGCTGCGGGCGATCTGCGACAAGGCGCTCAAGGCGAGCGAGGGCGACGGCGCCGAGGCCGTGGTGGTCACCCGGAGCGCCGCGCTCACGCGGTTCGCCAACGCCGCGATCCACCAGAACGTCGTGAGCCGCGAGGCAGAGCTTCGACTGCGGGTCGTCCGGGGCACGCGGGTCGCGACCGTGACGACCGATCGGCTGGATGACGAAGGCATCCGGCGGGCCGCGAAGGACGCGTCCGACCTCGCGCAGCTGACCCCGGAAAACCCGACATTCGGCGGGTTGCCGAGCGACCGCGCCCTGCTGCCCGCGCCGAGCGCGTACGTCGAACGGACCGCGCAGGCCACACCGATGGACCGGGCCCGCGCGGCGAAGCAGCTCTGCGATGCCGCGCGCGCCGCGGCGCTGACCGCGGCCGGCTACGTGTCCACCAACGTGCAGGAGCTCGCGATCGCGAGCTCGCTCGGGGTGTGGGCCTACGCCCCGGCCACGACGAGCGACGCGGAGCTCGCCGCGATCGGCGATGCCGGGTCCGCCTTCGCGCAGCGCATCGCGCTCGACTTCGGCGCGCTCGACGTCGCGGGCTGCGCACGCGAGGCGGTGGAGAAGGCGAAGGCCGCGCAGAGACCGCGCGACCTGGCGCCCGGTGCGCACGAGGTCGTTCTCGAGCCGTACGCGGTCCGCGACATCGTGAGCTTCCTCGGCGGGCAGCTGACCGGGAACTCCGTCGAAGAAGGCCGCTCGTTCGTCATTGGCAAGCTCGGCACGAAGGTCACCGGCGACATCACGCTCGTCGACGACCCCTTCGACCCGAACGGGCTGCCCCGGGCATTCGATCTCGAAGGTCAGCCCTCCGAGCGCGTCACCCTCATCGAGCACGGCATCGCGCGCGCGGTCGTGTACGACTCCGGGACCGCGTACCGGACCAAACAACGGAACACCGGTCACGCGCTGCCCGCGAATCCGTCCCAGCCGGCGGCACCGATGCATCTGCGCCTCGAGCCCGGTGACCGAACGCGCGAGCAGCTGATCCGGGACACGAAGAGGGGCGTCCTCGTCACACGCTTCTGGTACACGCGGTGGGTCCACCAGCTCCGCACGATCGTGACCGGCATGACCCGCGACGGCACATTCGCGATCGTCGACGGCGAGATCGCGTATCCGGTGAAGAACTTCCGCTTCACCCAGTCGTATCACGACGCGCTCGGCGGGACGCTCGGTATCGGATCCGATCTTGCGCTCCTCGTGCCCGGCGAGCAGTTCGGCCTGCAGGTGAGCTCCTATCGCGTGCCGGCGTTGCGCCTGGCCTCGTTCAACTTCACGGGTGCGACCCAGTACTGAGATGGCGTCGGAACGACAGACCATCGCTGTCCTCGACTACGGCGGCCAGTACGTGCAGCTCATCGCGCGCAGGGTGCGCGAGTCGCGCGTGTACTGCGAGATCTTCCCGCACGATGTGACCGCGGCCGAGCTCGAGGCCCGCGGCGTGATCGGCGTCATCCTGTCCGGTGGCCCGGCAAGCGTGTACGAGAAGGACGCCCCGCTCGTGGATCCGGCGATCCTCGACGGCCGCTTCCCGGTGCTCGGGATCTGCTACGGCATGCACCTCATGGCGCACCTCCTGCCGGGCGGCGAGGTCGTTGCCGAAGGGAAGCGCGAGTTCGGGCCGGCCGTCCTCGCGGTGCACGATCGCTCCGCGATCTTCGACGGGCTGTCGGAGGCGGAGCGAGCCTGGATGAGCCACGGTGACTCCGTCCGCACCCTGCCCGCAGGATTCCACGCCGTCGCGAGCACCGACCGCCTCGCGTCGGCCGCGATGAGCGACGGCGCGCGCCGTTTCGGCGTGCAGTTCCACCCCGAGGTCGCGCACACCCCACGCGGCGCCGAGATCCTGCGCAGCTTCGTGCTGCACGTCTGCGGCGCGACGGGCGATTGGACGGCGGCGGCGTTCGTCGAGGAGTCCGTCGCCGAGCTGCAACGCGTGATCGGCGATCGCCGCGCGGTCCTGGCGCTCTCCGGGGGCGTCGACTCGGCGGTCGCTGCGGCGCTCGTGGCCCGGGCCATCGGCGACAAGCTCACCTGCGTCTTCGTGGACACGGGCATGCTTCGCGAGAAGGAGGCCGAGCAGGTCGTCGCGACGTTCGGTCCGCGCCTGCGGCTCATCCCGGTCTACGCGGAGGCGCGGTTCCTCGCGAAGCTCAGCGGCGTCACCGACCCGGAGCGCAAGCGCGCGATCATCGGCGAAGAGTTCATCCGCGTCTTCGAAGAGGAAGCCGCGCGGCTCGGCACCATCGACGTCCTCATCCAGGGGACGATCTACCCCGACGTCATCGAGTCACGCTCCAAGGACAGCAAGACGAGCGCGCGCATCAAGAC
>JANXXG010000034.1 GCA_025350745.1 Chloroflexota bacterium
CCGGGTCGGGGAAGTTGCAGTTGAGGACGCCGTGGCCGTCCTGCGTGCCGGGGACCGCGACGCGGAGCGGGGCGTTGAAGAACCATTTGTTCTTGCCCTCGCGCGGGTGCATGTCGAGGGAGATGCGGCCGGCGGGTCTCCCGTCGATCGTCACATCGAAGCTCTCGACGGACGGATGCCAGCGCTCCTCGTGGACCACCGGGGTGAAGGTCATGTTGAAGAGCTCGCTGTTGAGGTCGAGGATCGCCTGACGCACCTTCTGGTACTCGAGGTAGGGGCGCATCTCCTGGGCGTCGTAGCGGAAGCGCGTCGTCTTGACCTTGTTCGTGTAGTAGAGCTGCTCCCACTCGCCGATCGTCGTCGCGCCGGGGTGGTCGAGGCGCTTCTCCTCCAGCAGCATCTGGAACTCGGCCATCGCCGCCGGCCGGGCGATGGCCTCGATCTCCGTCAGGAAGCGTTCGAGCTGGTCCGGTGTCGAGACCATCCGCTCCTCGAGGTTGTAGTGGGCCCAGGTCGGATACCCGAGCAGCCGCGCGAGCTCGTCCCGGGTGTGGGTGAGCTTCTTCAGGACCTCGATGTTCGGCTGCGCGCGATCGAGGCTCTCGCGCTGCAGCGCCTTGCGCGCGCGATCGCTGTGCGCGTAGGTCATGAACGGGACCATGTCCGGCGGGTTCGTCGTGATGACGATCCCATCAGGACCGGGCCGGTGCGCCTTCACGTAGTCGGCCGGTAGTCCGTCGAGCTCGGACACGCTCTCGAGCGTGATGTGGCGGGTGTCGTCGCGGATATTCCGGGCGTGATCCTGACCGAGTCTGGTGAGCGTCGCGCGTAGCTCGCGGGCCGTCGCGCGGTCGGCGTCACGCAGCTCGACGCCGGCGCGCTTCATATCCTGGCGCACGAGCGTGACGAATCGCGTGTCGAGCGGGTCCTCCGTTGCGACGGCGCCGAGCGCGCCGTAGATGGCCGTGCTCTGGAGCGCGCGCTGGCCGAGGTCGATCGCTTCGCGTTGCAGGCGCTCGGCGGCGTCGCGGACGTCCTTGTCGGGATGCATGGCGGTGTAGATGCCGGCCTCGGCGCTGATGTTGGAGAGCTCGACGTGGAGGTCGTTCAACGGCGCGAGCACCGTCCCGACGGTGAACGGCGTCTTCGCCGCTTCGAGCTCGGCAAGGATCTCGTTCGCGCGCGCCAGGCGTTCGCGGTCGCGGGCTTCGAGCTGTTTCGCGGTGATCGGGGTCGGGGAGCCGGGGGTCTTCAGCACCGGCCGCAGCCTAGCCGCTCCGCGCGGCGGCTTGCTCCAGGTGTTGCGCAAGCTCCGAATGGCCGTGCGTTCGCGCGAGATCGGCCGGCCTGCTGCCATCGCCGAGCGTGAGCGACGGGTCGGCGCCGGCGGCGAGCAGCGCGTCGACGATCTCCTGATCGCCGATCTGCGCGGCCTCATGGAGGGCGGTGAACGAATCCTGCTGCGCGACCGGCGATCGCGCTGTGGAGCGCGGTCACCTTCATCGCGTTGCGCGACGGCGCCGACACATCAGCACCTGCGGCGATGAGCAGGGTCACGACATCGGGATGCTTGAAGAAGGCCGCCAGCCCGAGGGGATGGAAGCCGTCGGGCGCGAACGCGCGCGCCAGCCCTGGATCGAAGTCGACGAGCGAGCGGACGCGATCGACGTCGCCTACGGCGCAGGCCTCGAAGACGTTCAGCTCCGGGCCGCTCGCGAGGATGGCCGCCACCGCGTCGGCGTCACCGCGGTAGACCGCCATCAGGAGGGCCGACACTCCGTTCTCGTCCATGCCGCCCATTGAATGCCTAAACTCGCAATCTGTGAATGGGGACCGGCGGCGCGTGGCGGTGACGGGCATCGGCATGATGACGCCCCTCGGAGCCACGGTCGAGAAGTCGTGGGCCGGGCTCACCGCGGGGAAGAGCGGCATCGGCCCGATCACCCGGTTCGACGCATCCGACCTTGACACGAAGATCGCGGGCGAGATCCACGACTTCGACCCGCTCGAGTACATGGAGCGCAAAGAGGCCAAACGCGCCGACCGGTTCGCGCAGTTCGCGGTCGCGACCGCGGGTCAAGCGCTGAAGGACGCGAAGCTCGAGATCACCAAGGACAACGGGCCGCGCATCGGCGTTACCTTCGGCTCCGGTATCGGCGGCGTCGGCACGCTCGTTGACAACATCCTGGAGCACGAGAAGGATCCGCGGCGGGTGTCTCCGTTCATGATCCCGATGATGATCGTGGACATGGCCGCGGGCGAGATCGCGATGAAATACGGCGCGAAGGGCCCCAACCTCGCGACGGTCTCGGCCTGCGCGTCGAGCGCGCACGCGATCGGGGAGGCCGCTGACACGATCCGCCGCGGACAGGCCGACGTGATGCTCGCGGGCGGCAGCGAGGCCGGGCTGATCAAGATCGCCATCGGTGCGTTCGGCGCGATGCACGCGCTGAGCCGCCGCAATGACGATCCGGAGAAGGCATCGCGGCCGTTCGACAAGGATCGCGACGGATTCGTGTTCAGTGAGGCCGCCGCCTGCCTCGTCCTCGAGGAGGAGAGCATCGCAAGGGCCCGCGGCGCGAGGATCCTGGGCTGGGTCTCGGGGTACGGCGCCACGGCCGACGCGTATCACATCACCGCACCGCCGGAGGGCGCCGAAGGCATCGTGCGCGCGATGCGCATGGCCTTCGCCGATGCCGGCATCACGGCCGCCGACATCGGGTATGTGAACGCGCACGGTACCTCGACGCAAGCGAACGACAGCGCCGAGACCGCGGCGTTGAAGACGGTCTTCGGCGACCGCGCGAAGCAGGTACCGATCTCGTCGACGAAGTCCATGACCGGGCACACCCTCGGTGCGGCTGGCGCGATCGAGGCGGTCATCTGCCTCCTCGCGATGCGCGACGGGATCCTGCCACCGACGATCAATCAAGAGACGCCCGACCCGGCATGCGATCTCGACTACATCCCGAACACCGCACGCAAGGCGAAGGCCGAATACGCGCTCAGCAACTCCATGGGCTTCGGCGGACACAACGTCGCGCTCGTCATCCGCGGGACCACCGCGGCCTGATGTCCGACCCGAAGCGCGTCCGGGCCGAGGCGAACGCGCTCGTCCAGGAGCTCCTGACCCGGCTCGACACGACGAGTGTTCGCGAGCTCGAGGTCACCCGGGGCACGTTGCGCGTCCGCGTCAGCAAGGACGCAGCGCCGGTCGCGGGTGCGCCCGTCACGAGCGCGCCCGTCGCGCAGGCCGCCCACGCGGCGACCGCGCCGGTGGGGGCGGCTGCCGCTGGCCCGTCCGTGATCACGGCCGCATCGGCGTCGTCGTCGAGCACCGCGATCACCGCCCCGCTGACCGGGATCTTCTATCGCTCTCCTTCACCTCAAGCGCCGGCATTCGTCCAGGTGGGCAGCATCGTCGCTGCCGGTGACGTCATCGGGCTGATCGAGGCGATGAAGCTGTTCAACGAGATCCGGTCGACCAAGAACGGAACGGTCCGCTTGATCGTTGCCGACAGCGGTCAGCTCGTCCGTGCGCACCAGCCGCTCATCGAGCTCGACCTGGCGTGATGAGCGCGACCTGCCCGACGTGTCACGCGCCGCTGGCGGACCCGCCGGCGTTCAAGCTTCGCTACGAGAGTCGCCTCTATGCGTTCGATCGCGAGGCCTGCAAGCGGATCTTCCAGGAGAACCCCGACCGCTATCTCGACGCTGACGGTGGCGTGCTGCCGCAGCCGCGCTAGGGACAGGCCGCGCGCGGATCGCCACGGCAGAGCGTGGCAATGGCTGCACCGGCAGGGCCGACCGCGAAGATGACCTCGATGGTCGCGAAGGCAAACCTCGCGTTCGCGTCCTCGCGCGGCACGATCGCGTAGAGCGAGGAGCCGACCGACGACCACCAGACGTCGAGAACGTTACGCGCCGGTCCGATCACCTTCGTCGCCGGCCCGGTCGGGGAGAGTCCAGACCTCACGCGGCGCGCCGAGGTCTGGCGCGGCTCGCCGATAGCGCAAGCGTCACCTTCCAGTGGACCGGTGGGCTCGGCTCGTCGGTGCGGCTCCGCTAGCTCCGCAGCACGCGGAGGGTGACGAGCTGCGTGATGAGCGCCGCAGCGACGGCGAGGGCGAACGCCGCAAGTCCGATCGGCTCGAGGAAGAGCGCGAGCATCAGGTAGAACGCGCCGAAGCCGAAGAGCCCGAATAGCAGCCCGCGCCACACGTCGATGGCCGCGCGTGGCCCGGCGAGGGTGTGGCCGAATCCGGCGAGGATGCTGGCGTAGAGCGGAACGGTCGCGAGCAAGCCGGCGAGGCGCGGGCCGAGGAGGACCGCGGCGTTCGTGATGGTGAGGACGAGCACCGTCGCGAGGATCATCCGAGCCGGAAGGTCCCACGACGGCAGCCGCACGTCGTCGTGCGTGAGTGACGCAGGGATCGCTCGGATGCCCACGATGAGGGCGATCACGAGCGCCAGGTAGAGCACGAGCGGCGCGGCCGTGAGCTCGCGCATCGCCGTTCCGAGGACCGCGAAGGACACGAGTCCCGCGGCCACTGAGAGTGCGAGTCCGGCACCCCGCTGTGCGACGGCGCTGTACGAGAGGGCCCACGCGATCGTGGCGAAGATGCCGAGCATCGAGCCGACGACGGCGTTCGTGGCAAAGGCCGCGCCGTGATCGCGGAACAGGAACAACGTGATCGGGCCCGAGGTGAACGGGAAGCCGACGAGCCAGCCGCTGATGGAGCTCCCCCAGCGCCGGCCGGCGAGGCTCGCCGTCCCGATGAGCAGCGGCGTGAGGACGAGCTTGAGCGCGAGCGCGGCGTCGATCAGGTGAAGAGCTGCGCGAGCACGAACACCACCGACATCGCGCTCACCAGGAAGGTGATGCCCCAACCGACGGTCAGGAGGAACCTGCCACTTGCCATGTCGCCGAGCAGCTTGCGGTCACCGGCGATGAGCATGACGAACACCAGGATGATCGGCAGCAGCAGACCATCGAGCACCGCCGACAGGAAGATCACCTGGATCAGCGGCAGCCCCGGGATGATGACGAAGAGAGCGGCAAACCCAACGAAGAACGCCAGCAGACCGTAGAACACGGGGGCCTGACCCCAGCGCCAGTGGAGGCCGCGCTCCCAACCGAACGCTTCACAGGCGAAGTACGCGCTGCTCAATGGGACCACGCCGAGACCGAGCAACGATGCGGCCAGCAGTCCGACACCGAAGATCACCGTCGCGCTGCGGCCAGCCAGTGGTTCCAGGGCGAGCGCGGCATCGGCGGCGTCGGTGATCGTCCCTCCGACCTTCCAGATCGTCGCGGCACAGGCCACGACGATCAATGCCGCCACGCCATTCGTGATGAGGGTGCCGAGGGTCACATCCACGCGCTCGTTCGCGAGATCCCGCGGGCCGAGCCCTTTATCGGCGACGTAGGACTGGATGAACGCCTGCCCCCACGGTGTGATGGTCGTCCCGACGACGCCGACCAGCGTGAGGAAGTACGCAGCCGTACCGGTGATCTCCGGCACGGCGAGCGCAGTCGCTGCATGACCCCAGTCCGGCTTGGCCAGGATCGCAGACACCGCGTATGCGATAGAGACCGCGCCGCCGATTGCGAGGAACCCGTACTGCACGCGACCGAAGTTACTGCGCGCGAGCACGATCAGGACGAGCGCAGCGGCCGCAATGCTGCTCACCTGGGGCGGCACGCCGAACAAGGACAGCGCGGCCGCGATCCCCGCGAACTCCGCCACCGTCGTACCGAGGTTGGCGATGAGCACGACGGAGACGGCAAGTGCCGTCCAGCGGACACCGAAGCGCTCCCGGATGACACCCGACAGCCCCTGGCCGGTCGCGATGCCGAGCCGCGCGCCGACCTCCTGCGTGAAACCGAGGGCGATCATGGTGACCAAGAGCGCCCACATCAGGCCGTACCCGTACTGGGCACCTGCCAACGAGTATGTCGTGATGCCAGCCGCATCGTTGTCGGCGAATCCGCTTACCAAGCCAGGCCCCAGGACCAAGAGCAGGCCCCGGAAACGCGGTCTGCGCAGGCGCGGTCGGCGGGACGGCCTCGGCGCGGGCTCGCCGGTCACCGGGCCGAGTGACGACCCGAACGTTTTTTCCAACCGCGGGGCATCATGAGATCGACCACGTCGTCGACGGTGACCGACCCGATGAGACGACGGTCGGCATCGATCACCGGCAATGCCAGGAGATCGTATTTCGCGATGAGCGACGCGACGTCCTCTTTGTTGGTCGCCGCGTCGACCCTGAGCACATTCGGATTCATGATCGTCGCGAGTGGCGTCTCCGGTGGTGCCACGACGAGGTCCCGTAGCGAGATGTTGCCGTCAAGGCGACCATCTGCATCGACGACGTACAGGTAGTAGACCAGCGCGGGATCCGGCTGCAGCTCGCGCAGCCGATCGATCGCCTGCCCCGCGGTGAGGTCACGCGGAAGCGCGAGAAAGTCGGTGGTCATGATGCCGCCGGCGGAATTCTCGTCGTGAGCGAGCAGCTCCTCGACGTCCGCGCCTTCCTCTTCTTCCATGAGCTCGATGAGCTCTTCACGCTTCTCCTCTGACAGATCTTGCAGCAGGTCGACCGCTTCGTCGGGATCCATCTCCTCCAGGATGTCGGCGGCACGCTCCTCGTCGAGGTCGCCCATGATCGCGGCCTGCATCTCCGGGTCGACCTCGCCGAGGGTCTCGGCCGCGGTCTCGACGTCGAGCTCATCGAACACGACGCGCCGCTCGTCCGCGGTCATCTCCTCGACGATGTCCGCGATGTCAGCGGGATGGAGGAGTGCGAGCTTCTGATGCGGAAGGGTCAGCCGCACGTTCTGCTGTTTCGACTCGAGCGGCTCGACGAGGTGCCAGGGGATCGTGCCCCGGGGGAGCTTGCGCCCGATGATGCCCGCGATCCGCTCGGCCGCGCGCTCACCGCCGATCTGCCGGAGGATCCCGCGCAATCCGACGTCCGCGCCGACCAGGAGCAGCTGCCCACCCTTGTCCTCGAGCTGCAGGTCGTTCACCCGAACGACCTTGGCCCCGTGGGTGTCGACGATCTGCTTGTCCAGGAGGTCGCGACCCAGGCGGAGCGCCTCCGGCGGTAGCTCGCCCGCCGCCGGGGGGACGGCCGTCGCCTTGAGCCGGTACTGGCCGCCGGTACGCTCGAGATCGGCCCAGCGGACGATGCGCTCGCCATCCGGACCCCGCAGGATGGCCCACTGGACGGCCGGGAACTGGTCCTTTGGGATGACCGCGACGTCCAGGAGGCGCCCGATCTCGGCCCCCGCCGGATCGACCACTTTCGAGCGCCGGATCTCCGACAGGTATGGCATTGGCTGGAGCGTAGCCCGCGAGCCGCTAGAATTCACTCATACCCGAATGGCCGCGACGCATCCTGTGCGTCTGCGTTGGAGGCAATGACCCATGAAGACCATGATCGAACCCGGTGTCCGGACGCGTGCGTTCGCTGATCAAGCGGTCCAGGCGGCCCTGGAGGCTGATTGGACCCGCGCCCTGGACCTGAACACCCGGATCATCGAGGGGAATGCCGACGACCTTGAGGCTCGCAACCGGCTCGGCCGGGCGCTCCTCGAGACGGGCAAGCTGGAAGAGGCCAAGGCGACGTACGCCGAGGTCCTCAAGACCGAGCCGAACAATCCCATCGCCCTCCGCAACGTCGCCCGGCTCGCGACGCTCATCGAGCACAAGACCAAGATCAACATGACGAAGTCGAAGACCCAGCCCCGCCTCTTCATCGAGGACATGGGCAAGACCGGGATCCTGCGCCTCATCAACCCGGCCCCGCCGCACGTCGTGGCGAAGTACTCGCCCGGGGCCGAGGCCGAGCTCCGCGAGCGCGACGGCCTCATCGCCGTGCACGCGCGCGATGGCGAGCTCCTTGGCTTCCTCGAGCCGAAGGTCGGCCGTCGCCTGCTCGATCTGCTACGGACCGGGAACCAGTACGTCGTCGCGGTCGTGAGCAACGACCAGCAGAACCCGCGCATCGCGATCCGCGAGACGCTCCAGAGCCCCGAGAACGCCCAGCGCATCTCGTTCCCCGGCCACCACCGTCCCGCCGAGACGAAGGAGCGTGCCTACATCAAGGGCAACTTCTTCCGCTTCGGCTCAGAGGACGAAGAGGGCGAGGATGGCGAAGAGACCGAGCCGACCGCATCCAGCGCGGACGACGAGTCCGATCCCGCGGTCGACGAGAAGCCTCTGGCCATCGAGGTCGATGACGACGACGACGACGACGAGGATGAGGCCGACGGGTAGCGGACCCCTCCGCCTCGCGACCCACGCTCTCCTTTTCGTCCTGATCGCGACCGCCTGCGAGCCGACACCCAAAGTGGTGCCGAGCGGCGATGTCGCGGACGCGCCCAAGATCGCGCGCGCCGCCGGCGCCGTGCTGCTGCAGCTGTCGGCGTACGACTACGCCCTTGCGGGCAGCTATGCCGGCGAGAAGGTCCGTGTGGTCGGTCCCGAGCGGTACATCGCCGTGAGCCGATCTCTGATCCCGAAGCTCGCCGAGCTGACGTCGACCTCGCTCTCCGCGACCGCGAACGCCGCTGGTCCGGTCCGCGACGCGGTCGTCTCGCTCGCCGACGCGCTCAACGACCTCGGCAAGGACGCCGGTAGCTACTCGGGCCTGAACGACGCCGGCGTCTTCGCGAGGATCGGCGGCGACGTCGGGACGGCCTGGGACCGGCTGAGAGCCCTCGCGAACATGCTCCCCCCGGATCCGGACCTCGCGAAGACACTCGCGCGCGGCCCCTCGTTCAGCGTGAAGGCCACCTCTGAATCGCTCTTCGTGCTGGCCGCGGGTCCGTATGCGACCGTCGCCGACGCGGATGCCGCGGCGAAGAAGATCGGCACCGTCATTTCCGTGACGCGCGCGCCACCGTTCGTGGTGCGCGTCGTCACGTACCCGACGAAGCCGCTCGCTGATGCCGCCGGGGTCGCCCTCCGGGCCAAGGGCACCGACGTCATCTCCGTGTCGGAAGAGCGCAAGTACGCGTTCGCCCGATCCGGTCCCGCCCCTGATGTCGAGCTCTGGCGCGAGCCGACGCGCGTCGTGGATGGGCTCGGTGGGGCGCGCCGGGTCGCCCTGTCGCCGGACGCGAAATGGATCGCCGTGGGCACTGAGGACGGGACGGTCGCCATTTTCTCCGCCGAGGGCGTGCTCCGCGGGCTGCCGAGGTTCCCGGTCGGCATCAACGCGCTCCTGTTCAGCGGTGACAGCGCCTGGCTGTTCGCGGGCGGAGCGTCGGCGACGGTCCTCTTCGTTCCGTCGGGCGCGTCGCCGCTCAGTGCCCAGAACCAGATCCGGTTCCCCTCGGCGATCACGCAGGTGCTCTACGTCGGCGTGCCGACGGCCCGCGCGTTCGTCGCGGCCTCGAAAGGCGCGACCGGGATCGCCGCGGGCGGCGGCGGCCTCGTGGGCGCCCGCGCGCCGGATGGAGCCACCCTCGGTGATCCGTTCCCGATCGTGACCCCTGCGGCCGGGGCGCTCATCGCGGTGAGCGACACCGCCGAGATCTTCATCGCGACGACCACCGGCACCAGCACGGACGTCGAGCTGCTCCGCCTCGGTCGGGAACGGGTCACGCGCGGGGTGATCAAGATCCCGGGCATCGCGATCGATCTCGCGCTCGATCCGAAAGGTGACCGCGCGGCGCTCGTGACGGACCAGGGCACCTATCGGTTCTCGCCGCACGCGCCCGATCCCGCGGTCACTCTGCAGCGCGTCGGCCCGGCGGTCCGCGATGTCGCGTTCGACGCCGACGGCACCTTCTACCAGCTGGACAAGGACAAGGTGACCGCGACCCGGATCGACGGCACGCAGCGCTGGCAGGCGCCGCTGACCGATGGACGGAAGCTCCTCACCGGGACCCGGACGCTCGTCTGGGATGGGGCCGACGTCGTGTGGGCCATCGCCCCGGACGGGGCGATCGACGCTTTGGGCATCGATGGCCTGGTGCAGGACCTGGTGACGTCGGCGGACGGAAAGCGCGCGGCGGTGGTCCTCGACGGTCGGCGGGCACTAGTCTTCGAGCTGCAATGACGGCCGAACGGCTCGACAGCTTCGTTCCCGTCGAGATCGTTCCCCTTCCCAGACCCCTCCACCGCTTCGGTAGCGCATTCCCCCTCGGCCTCGCCGAGGCGTACGTGACCGCGTACACCCAAGACCGAGCCGCGATCCTCGATCCGCTCGC
>JANXXG010000424.1 GCA_025350745.1 Chloroflexota bacterium
GTCCTCGAGCCAGGTCCGGCGCATCGGCCTGCGCACCGGCGACTTCGTCACCGGTCAGACCCGCCCGCCGAAGGACTCGGAGAAGTACTTCTCGCTGCTGCGCGTCGAGGCCGTGAATGGCATCGACCCGGAGATGGCCCGCCGCCGGCCCCACTTCGAGGACCTCACCCCCATCTTCCCCGAAGAGATGTTCCACCTCGAGATCGAGGGCGCGAACCTCTCCCAGCGGCTCATCGACCTGGTGAACCCGCTCGGCAAGGGCCAGCGTGCGCTCATCGTGTCGCCGCCGAAGGCCGGCAAGACGACGCTCCTCAAGGACATCGCGAACGGCGTCGCCGGCAACCATGCGGACACCCACATCATGGTCGTGCTCGTTGGCGAGCGGCCTGAGGAAGTCACCGATATCCGCCGCTCTATCAAGGGCGAGGTCTTCTCGTCCACGTTCGATGAGCCCACCGAGAACCACACCCGCGTCGCCGAGCTCGCGCTCGAGCGCGCGAAGCGCCTGGTCGAGGGCGGTCGCGACGTCGCGATCCTCCTTGACTCCATCACCCGCCTGGCCCGCGCGTACAACCTCGCGGTGCCGCCATCCGGACGGACGCTGTCCGGTGGTATGGACCCGGTCGCGCTCTACCCGCCGAAGCGGTTCTTCGGGGCCGCCCGCAACGTGGAAGGCGGCGGGTCGCTGTCGATCTTCGCCACCTGCCTCGTCGACACCGGCTCCCGGATGGACGACGTCATCTCCGAAGAGTTCAAGGGCACCGGTAATTCCGAGATGATCCTGGACCGCAAGCTCCAGGAGCGGCGGACGTTCCCGGCGATCAACATCCCGGCGTCCGGCACCCGGCGCGAGGAACTGCTGCTCTCGCCCGAAACGATGCGCCAAGTCATCCTCCTGCGGAAGATGCTCTCGGCAGTCGGTCAGATCGAAGGCACCGAGCTCCTGCTCCAGCGTCTCGCCAAGACGAAGACGAACAAGGACTTCCTCGGTGCGATCGCCAAGTCGATGGAGTCAGACAAGAGCTAATTCGAGCGACGGCGATCACGCGCAGAATGGCCGCGCATTGCGCGGGATCGATCAGCGATGAAGTTCTGGGTCGGGATCACCGACGCCGACTGGTATCTGCATTTGCAGGCCGTTCGACCAGACGAGGTCAACTTCTGGCAGCCGAGCGCAGCTCGCTTACCGGTTCTACTCAACGAGGGACAGCCGTTCCTCTTCAAGTTGCACGCAGATCGTGGCGGGACGATCGTGGGCGGCGGATTCGTCGCTCATCACACAAAGTTGCCCGTGCGATTGGCGTGGGACGCGTTCGGAGAGAAGAATGGCGCCGCGACGCTTGAAGAAATGACGGCGCGGATCTCCCGGTACCGCAGCGCTCCGGTGGATCCCGAGGTGCACGAGATCGGGTGCTACTTGTTGGCCGAGCCTTTCTTCTTCGACCACGGCGGGGCCGTTCCCCGACCGCCCGATTGGCCTCGCACCGGCGTCCAGCAAGGCAAGACCTATGACACAGCGACGCAGCCGGGCCTCGAACTCTGGCAGTCAGTGCAGCAAGCAAGAATTCTGGCTGGTACTCCGGGCGTCGCGGAAGACGTTGGGAGATACGGGGAACCCGTACTCGTGGCCCGTCGGCTCGGCCAGGGCACGTTCCGCTCTATGGTGACCGACGCCTACGCTCGGCGGTGCGCTATCACGGCCGAGCGTACCCTCCCTGTCCTCGAGGCCGCACACATCAAGCCTTATGGAAGCGACGGCCCACACGCGGTCGACAACGGTCTGCTCCTGCGCGCCGACCTGCACACGCTCTTCGATCGCGGGTACGTAACCGTGACACCGGACGGCACGGTCCGGGTCAGCCCACGAATTCGCGCGGAGTGGGAAAACGGTCGCGATTACTACGCGCTCGATGGCCGCTCGATCTCCCTCCCGATCGGCCCATACTCCCCTCCGCGGCGGGAGTACCTGGAGTGGCACGGCGATATGGTGTTCCGATCATGAGTTGCGCTATGCGCCGCGGCCCGGTACTCATCTCCCGATGCGCTTCGACCGCTCCTTGAGAAGCGCTGGATCCCGGTCGTTCTGCTAGGGGCGAACCACTTCAGTCGGCGGCCCGGATCAGGTCGACCGCCGGGCCGACCATCGATTCCAAGACGCGCGCCTTGGACAGCGATTACCGCTTTCCAAGGTTAGGCCGTCAACCTTGGAAAGCGTGAACATCGCTGCACAGCACAACGGAGACCGCACCGACACGGTCGTGAACACTCTGTAAGCGGCGGCTGAAACGCGTCACCACAGTCTCCGGCCGGGGTATCCCTAGCAAGAACTCCAAAGGAGACTTGATGTGAAGCTCGCCAAGCTCATCGCCCCCGTGCTTGCCGCGACCGTCCTTGCGACCGGCGCGTTCGGGACCGTCGCCCTCGCGGACACCACGACGCCGACGACCGCACCGGTGCCCGTCGCGACCGACCACACCTATCAGCGCGCGATCAACGCCCTTCGTGACGTCCTCACCCGGATGGTCGACAACGGCGTCATCACGGCAATGCAGCGCGACGCGGTCGTCGAAGCCGCGAAGGCGGCCGACTGGGACGGCTTCTCCGTCGATCGCCTCGGCGACATCCTCGTCCCGCTCGTCGCGAACGGCACGATCAGCGCCCGCCAGCGCGACCTCATCCTCGACGGCGTGCGCCGGTCCGACCGAGTCACCTTCCGCCTCGCGGTCACCCTGGACCGCATGACCGACCAGGGCATCCTGAGCCGCGACCAGCGCTCATCGATCGTCGCCGCGCTGCACACTGCGGACTGGGACGGCTTCTCGATCGAGCGCCTCGGTGACATCCTCGCCCGTCTCGTGACCAACGGCACGATCATCGCGCGCGAGCGCGCGATGATCCTCGACGGCGTGCGTCGCTAGCGCAGCGGCGAATTGAGCGACGGGGCCCAGCGCGAGGCGCTCGGCTCCGTCGCTCGCTGTTCGCTACGCCCGGCCTATTGATTATCTCAACATACTGAGTTAAACATCTCAGTATGACGACCACGGTCTACCGGCGACCCATCTTCGCCTCGGCCCTCGCGCGCCTGCGAGAGCCCCGACGGTTCCTTCAGGTCCTCGCGGGCCCGCGCCAGGTGGGTAAGACGACCCTCGCCCGACAGCTCGTCGAGGCCGCCGGCCTCCCGGCGCACGTCGCGACCGCGGACGAGCCGACGATCCGCGACCGGGCGTGGCTGCTCCAACAATGGGAGACCGCACGCGACCTTGCCCGCACGCGTCGCGGCGGCCTCTTGGTGCTCGATGAGATCCAGAAGGTCCCCGGATGGTCCGAGGCGGTCAAGCGGCTCTGGGACGAAGACACCGCGGCTGGCCGCCCGCTCCGGGTGCTGCTCCTCGGCTCCGCGCCATTGCTAGTCCAGCGCGGCCTGTCGGAGAGCCTCGGTGGACGATTCGAGATCCTCCGCGTCTGGCACTGGAGCTTCGCCGAGATGCGCGAGGCGTTCGGCTGGGACCTCGACCAGTTCGTGTACTTCGGCGGCTACCCGGGGGCCGCACCACTCATCGGCGACGAGGAGCGGTGGGCGGCCTACATCCGCGACTCCCTGATCGAAACGACGGTGTCGCGCGACATCCTGTTGCTCACGCGAGTCGACAAGCCCGCCCTCCTTCGCCAGCTGTTCGGGATCGCCTGCGAGCTGTCCGGCCAGATCGTGTCGTACCAGAAGCTCGTCGGGCAGCTACAGGACGCGGGCAACACGACGACGCTCGCCCACTACCTCGGGCTCCTCGCGGGAGCGGGGATGGCTGCGGGTCTGCAGAAGTACTCCGGCTCGCGGGTCCGGCAGCGCGGCTCGAGCCCGAAGCTCCTCGCTCTGAACACGGCGCTCATCAGCGCGACACTCGGGATCGGCTTCTCGCGTGCGCGAGCGGATCCCGATCATTGGGGCCGCCTCGTCGAAAGCGCCGTCGGCGCCCATCTCTATCGGCCGGATCGCCCGCTCTTCTACTGGCGCGAGCGCGACCGCGAGGTCGACTACGTGCTCCGACGGCCGGACGGGATGATCGCCATCGAGGTCACCAGCGCGCGGCGCAAAGGCACGCTCCCGGGGGTCGCGGCGTTCCTGGCGTCGTATCCCCGGGTCCGGCCGCAACTGATCGGCGGCGAGGGGATCCCGCTCGAGCGCTTCTTGCTCGACGAGCGGTAGGGGGCATCGGCCGAACGCCGATCGTCCTTGGGAGCTACGGCTCGTGGCGCTACTGCTCGTGGCGCGACGGGCGCGACGGCGGCAGTGTCGGTCGCATGATCGCCCGCTCGGCTATCGCTCGAACTTCGCGATCTGCGGCTGATCTCCGAGCTCACGGAGGATCCGGAGGCCGGCCTCGAGCTCCGCGTCATCGCCGGTCATCCGCCCGAGCTCGCAGCGCACGCGCCCGATCATCGGCCGCGCGTGCATCGCCTCATAGCGCGCGAGGACATCGCGCAGCAGCGCAGCGTCCCGTCGGGTGAACGCGATCGCTCGATCGAGGCTGACGAGGACGTGCCCGAGATTGAACGGAGTGAATGCCGCGCGCGCCATCTCCAGCCCGTCGATCGGCAATGGCACATTGCGGTCGACGGCGTCGCCCACCAGCCGCTCGATGGCGTCGGGATTCCGCCGTGCGGTCGCTGTGACCCACAGCATGTCGGGGACCCCATTTGGCTTCCCGCGGAGCGCATCGATCAGCGCCGTGGTCGCCGGACTTGAGGTGAACTGGTCGGCGATGCCGAAGATCACCTCGTTGAGCCGCTCGGTGAGCGGTTCGTTCTGTCGCGCGAGGGCGACGCCCCGCGCGGCGATGAAGCCGCGCCCGGCGTACCCAGCCGGGATCCGGCCGGTCTCGATCCACAGCTCGCGCCCGCGATCGCTCAGTGCCGGGATCTCGTCCCAATCGCCGCGCAGCGCGAGCGCGTAGAGCCGCCAGGCGACGAGGTGCAACGCCCACGCGGGTACCTGACCGGGCTGGATGAGTCCGAGACCTTCACGCGAGATGCGCACGGCCTCATCGAGATCGCCGAGAACGACCGACGCCCACGCGATCACGCTGTAGGTGTCCATCTTCTCCGCGAGCTCAAGACGCTCGCCCAAGAGCAGCCGCGACCGCGCTGTCTCTCGCCCGGCCGCCCAGTCGCCGCGCTCCATGAGGCATGAGCACACCGCGTCGAGCGCGGCGCTCTGCAGCGAGATGTCGCCGATCTGTCGCGCGATCGCGAGCCCAGCGTTCGCGTGTTCGGCCGCTGCGTCGATCTCCGCATCGGTCGTGGTGCGCGCCCCCGCGATCCAGAACGTGTGGAAGCCCTCGGCGATGTGGAACTTGGCCCGCGCGGACGGGTCCGACGCCCGATCCAGCAGCGCCGCGCCGCGGGCGCGCAGCGCATCCATGGCCGCGTCGGTCGGGCGATCCGCGACCGCTCCGGAGCTGCGGGTCAGACCGATGAGGATGCCGCCGATCAGCCGCAGGGCGCGATCCGGGTCCGCTCGATCGTCGGTGAGCTCGAGGGCCGCGCGGTATGCACCGATCGACCCACCGGCGTCCGCGAACGCGTCGCCGAGGCGCTCGTGAAGGCCGACAAGATCGGCCGGCTCGGCGAGCTCGATCGCCGCGCGCAGGTGCCGGGCCGCCTCGACGTTCGCTGCGCCGGCGATGGCCGTGTCCGCCGCGCGCACAAGCCACCGGACGGCATTCCGCCGGATCTCGATCGCCGCCGGCTCGTCGGCACCCGCGGCGCTCACCAGGCTCGCGGCCTCGCGGTAATGGAATGCGATGAGCTCGGCCACGGTGTCCTCGCGCCCTGCGGCGCCGAGCTCCGTCCAGTGCGCCGCGGCGGCGTGCAGGGTCGCGCGGCTCGCGCGCGGGAGCGTCTGATACGCGACCTCGCGGATGAGGATGTGCCGGAAGACGAAGCTGTCGGCGCCACTCGGGCGGATGAGGTCCTTGTCGATGAGCGCTTCGCAGATGGACCCAGCGCGCCCCGCGAGATCCGGCGCGATCGCCTCGACCCCGCCCGGCCGGAACGATCGACCGAACACCGCGCCGATCTGGATGAGCCGCCGCTCGTCCTCGGCAAGGCCGTCGAGGCGTGCCAGGACCGTCGCCTGCACCGTGTCCGGGAGCGCGTCGATCGATCCGCCGCGCTCCATGAACGCGCGCACGAGCTCGCCGGCGTAGAAGGGGTTGCCCTCGGCGCGGGCCACGATGCGCTCGACGACGTCGGGCTGCCGCGACTCGAGGAGGTGCTCGACGAGCTGTGTGACCACACCGTCACCCAGTGGCTCGAGCGAGAGTGCGAGGTGATTGCGCTTGCCGCCGCCCCAGGAGGTGCGGCGGTCCAGGAGCTCCGGCCGGGTGAGCGCGATCATCAGCACGGCCGTGCTGCCGCGGGGCTGCATCACGAACTCCACCAGGTCCAACAGGCTGTCGCTCGACCAGTGCAGGTCCTCGAACACGATGACGAGCGGTCGGGCTCGCGCGGCCACCTCGATGAAGGTGCGCCACGCGGCGAAGAGCGCGGCTCGGTCGAGGACCTCCTGCTCCCCCGCGCCGACGGTCGCGGCGAGCAGCGGGCCGATCTGGTCCTGGTCGGGCGCATCGTTCGCCGCGAGCCACCGCGCGATCGCTTCGCGCACCTCCGCCGGCGGCGCATCCTCGCCGGCCCCGACGAGCCGGTGCAGCACGGCGCGGAGCGGCCAGTACGTGAGCCGCTGCCCGTATGGGAGGCATTGCGCGATCGCGACCTGCGCGTCCGGCGCGCGGGTCTCGAGATGGTCGAGGAACTCTTCCAACAGCCGCGACTTTCCGGTCCCGGCGGGCGCGATGACGCTCACCAGGAACGGACGCTTGTCATCGAGCACCCGGTTCGCGGCGAGCTCGAGCTGCGCGAGATCGCCGGCCCGTCCGAAGAGTGGCATCTGGACCCGCGGGCGTGCGGGCGTGCGGCCGATGAGCGGGAGCGCCTTGAGCGGTGCGCGTTTGCCCTTCGCGATGAGCTCGGCTGCCGGACCGAAGGTGTAGTGGCCGGACGCGGCGCTGGCGGTCCGCTCGCCGCAGACGATCGCCCACGGGTCGGCAAGCTGCTGCAGGCGGGCCGCCGTGTTCACGGCATCACCGGTGATGAGGAAGTCGCCGGAGCTCGCATCACGGGTCGCGACGACCTCGCCGGTGTTGAGGCCGATGCGGATCGGGAGCTTGTCGCCGAGATGCGGCTCGGCCCGGACGCGATCACGGAGCTGCTCCGCCGCGGCGATCGCCCGGACGGCGTCATCGCCGTGCGCCGTCGGGAGACCGAAGACCGCCATGACCGCGTCGCCGATGAACTTCTCGAGCGTGCCGCCATGCTCGGCCACGATCTCCTTCGCGATGCCGTAGTAGCGGCCGAGGAGGGCGCGCAGATCCTCGGGGTCAAGCTCCTCACCGAGGGCGGTCGAGCCCGCGACGTCACTGAACAGGATCGTGACCAGCCGGCGCTCTTCGGTCATGTGCGGATTGTGCGGGAACTGCTAGAGGTTGAAGTACCGCACGATCGCCAGGTTCGCGATGATGATCACTGCCTCCAGCCCGAGCCCCGCCCAGGCCCAGCGTGGAAAGCGCGGCAGCCAGGTCGCCGCGAAGAACGCACCGAGCGGGAGCTGCGCGGCCATGAGGAGCTGCCAGAGGTGGGCGGCGGTGCCCTCGTCGGGCTCACGCACGAACCCCGTCAGCGCGCCGTAGACCATGAGCCCGGCGAGTCCCGCGAGGGAGCCGAGCAGCAGCGCCGCACTCAGGGCTCGCATTGCGCGGATTGTGGCCCACGCCGCGTGATGTGGGTAGGCTTCGGCGATGCCCGAGCCCACATGCCTCCGCTGTGGCGAGCGGCCGCCGACCGTCGGCTGGCAGTGCGCCGACTGCGCGGACTCCTTCGCCGACTGGAAGGCGCGCGACTGGCACGCCGTTCTTGCGCTGCTGGACGAACAGTCCCGCTGGCTCGAGAAGTCGGCGGACCGCCTCGACGGCGCGGGCTTCTGGGCCGCCGCCAAAGCGGTGCAGGCTGCTGCCGAGACGGTCGAGGAGCTCGCACGAGCGATCGAAGACCAGGGCAGCTGAGTCTTCATCCCAACGTCGGCTCATACCGAATCAGGCATGATCGCCCGATGAACGCCGGCTCAACCCGCGCAGCGCGCGTGAAGCTCGTCGAGGCGGCCCGCATGCACGGAGTGAGCGACGTTCGGGCCTTCGGATCGGTCGCGCGCGGCGAGGCCTCGCGTAGGAGCGATATCGATCTGCTCGTCGAGCTCCAGCCAGGCCGAACGCTCATCGACCTGATCGGTTTCAAGCTTGACGCGGAGCGGATCCTCGGACGCCCCGTTGATGTCGCGACGCCCCGCATGATGAAGCCGAACATCCGGAAACGAGCGCTACGCGATGCGCGACCGCTGTGAAGCGCACCGACTCGGGCGGCGGGCTGACCTCGCGAAGGAGCTCGACCGTGGGCCCCCTGCTGCGGACCACGAGCCGTCAGCGGCCCACGAGCAGCTCCAAGAAGCGAGCGCCATAGCGCTCCAGCTTCACCGGCCCGATCCCCGAGATCGCCAGCAGCTCGCGTTCCGACGTCGGGACCGACGCGGCCATCGCACGGAGCACGGCGTCGCTGAAGACGATGTACGCGGGCACCTTCTCGGCATCGGCGATCGACTTTCGGAGCGCGCGAAGCTTCTCGAACAGCTCAAGGTTCGGCTCATCCTCGACACGCACCTTTGACGCACGATCACGCGGCACGGTGGCGACGGTCTTCGATCCAAGGAGCGCGCCGAGATCGCGACCGAGGCACGCGTCGCAGCTTGATCCGCAGCGCTCGATCTGCTCGTCGAAGTACGCCGCGAGCGTCTGGTGCCGGCAACGCACGCTCTCGGCGAGGTTGAACAGCCGGACGGTCTTCTCGCGCGTGGCCGCCCGTACCTCGGGATCGTCGACCTCCTCGAGGAAGCGGTCGTACGCGACGACGTCGACCCACGAGTACATGAGGACGCAGTCGCTCTCGAGGCCGTCGCGACCGGCGCGCCCGATCTCCTGGTACCAGCCCTCGAGGCTGCGGGGCAGGTCGCGATGGATGACGAAGCGCACGTTGCTCTTGTCGATGCCCATGCCGAAGGCGACCGTCGCGACGATGACGCTCGCCTCGTCGCGGGCGAACGCGTTCTGGCTCTCGGCGCGCTCCGCATCGCTCAGGCCGGCGTGATACGCGCGGGCCGGGACACCGTTCGTGCGCAGCCAGGCCGTGAGATCGTCGACGGACTTCCGCGAGATGCAGTACACGATCCCGCTCTCGCCGCGGTGCTTCCGGATGAGCGCGAGGATGTCCTTGCGGGTCTCACGACCGGCACCCTTCTTCTGCGTCGTGATGACCAGGTTCGGCCGGAAGAACGAGCCCTTGAAGCCGTCGGGCTTCCGCATCCCGAGCTGGCGAATGATGTCGCCGACGACCTGGCGCGTCGCGGTCGCGGTCAGCGCCAGGATCGGGATGTCGCCGAACTGCCCTTTGAGGCCGGCGAGCTGCCGGTATGCGGGCCGGAAGTCGTGGCCCCAGTGGCTGATGCAGTGGGCCTCGTCGACGACGATGAGGCTGATCTTCGCCGCCGCCAGCGCGCCGCGGAGATGTTCGCCGAGCGCTTCAGGCGCGACATAGAGGATGTCGAGCTGGCCGGCGCGCAGGAGGGCGAGGGTTCGCTGCCGTTCGTCCCAGGTCAGCGTGGAGTTCAGGACGGCGGCGCGATAGCCCGTGCGCACGAGCGCGTCGACCTGATCCTTCATGAGCGAGATGAGTGGCGAGAGCACCAGCACCGTGCCCGCGAGGATCTTGGCTGGGATCTGGAAGGTGAGGCTCTTCCCCGCCCCGGTCGGCATGAGGCCGATGCAGTCCCGGCCGGAGAGGACCGCGTCGATGATCTTGCGCTGCCCCGGGCGGAACTCCTCGTAGCCGAAGAGCGTCCGCAGGACGTCATTGGGATCGGTGAACCGGCGCGCGGGATCGAAGCGTGCGGTCGAGATCAGCGCGCTCTAGTCCAACAGCTGACGGAGGCCATCGAACGTGCGCAGACCGCCGACGACGACGGGCAGCGCGAACGCGGCGTACGCGATGCGACGCGGAAGGTGACGCCAGAGCACGACCGGCGGAACGAGGGCGACGACCGCGAAGAGCAGCGCCGGTAACGGCTCGCCCAATCCGCCGACCGAGACGACGCTCAGTACCGCCACGGCGAGAGCGGCCAGCGCCGAGAGCCAGCAGATGATCGTCAACGCCATGGCGACCGGCCCCGGTCCGTCGATCGCCGTGCGGATGCGGTCGAAGAGCCAGGCGATGGCCACGCCGAACGCGATGAACAGCGCCGCGAAGAGCACGAGGTTGAGCGGCGTGATGCCGAAGCGCTCGAAGTCGATGTTGGTCGGATCGAGCACGCTGAAGCCGAGGGCCACGAGTAGGGCGGCGCCGAAGATGAGGCCCTTCCGCCGGCGCGACCGCAGCCACGGCTCGGCCGAGGCGAACAGCACGCCACCGCCGATCCCGGCGATGACGCCGACGAACAGGATCAGGGCCAGCGTGCCCGCGAAGGTGATCTCGCCGAGGCGGTTGCCGTTCGAGGTGAGGCTGCCCGCCAGCTCCGGTCGCGAGGTGGCGCCGGCCACGCGCATCACGACGCGCCCGAGGAGCCCGCCGACGAGGACGCCGGCGATGATCCCGGCCAGGGAGGCCGCGCCGAGGTGCCGGCCGGCCGATCGGATCGTGCTCACCCCTTGACTGTAAGGAAAGGATGGATAAGATGTAAGGCGATGGTGAGACATAAGGATTCCACGATACGTAAGGTTTCGGAGGTCACTGGGGTGTACCGCGCCCGGATCACGAGCAAAGGTCAGGTCACGATCCCTGCAGCCGTGCGGGAGCAGCTCGGCCTACGGACCGGGGACGAGATCGCGTTCGAGCCGAAGACTCTGCGATTTGGCGCCGCGCCGCGCCCAAAGCTGAGCGATCTGTACGGGATCTTCGCGCCGGCCAACCCCCGGCCGGATGAAGAGTTCGATTGGGAGCGTGACCGACAGCTGGCCGCGGAAGCGGCGGGACGCTACGACGTGGAGAAGACCGCCAAGATCATGAGGCGTCTCAAGCGGTGACTACAGCCTGGCTCGACACCAACGTCATCGTGCGGTTCCTCGCCAAGGAACCGCCCGCGATGGCGCGTCGCGCTGAGCGGTTGCTGGCGAACGCGCAGGCCGGTGAGATCGTCTTCCGGCTGACGCCGATCGTCGTGGCCGAGATCGTATGGGTGCTGCGAACGATCTATGGACGAGGATCCAAGGAGATCGCCACCACCGTGGGCGCTCTGCTGCGCGCCGACGGCATCGTCACCGATCAGCGCGACACGCTGCTCGAGGCGCTCGATGTGATGGCCGAGCAACGCGTGGCGTTCCCTGACGCCTTCATCGCGGTATCCGCCCGACAGGCGAACGAGCCAGTGTGTTCATTTGATAGGGACTTCGACCGTCTCAGCGTGGAGATCCTCTCCAGCTAGCCGAACCCGAAAGGAGGCCGGAGCGCAGTAGAGTAGATAGTGAACTTCGCTATGCACATCCGTGGAGGTGTGTCGGTGGGTCGTGACTCTCGAGCGACGCAGAAAGTGCCTCCCGTCAGCGTCGCGCTGGCCAAGCCCGAGCGGGCCGCGTTCGCATCGGAGGCCAAGCGCCGGGGGCTTGGCTTGTCAACGACGATCCGCACGCTCGCGTTCGAACGGATCAATGACTTGCGCGCGCAGCGCCAGCGTGACCGTGCAATGGGCTGGCAGCTGGATCGATTGCGGGCAGTCATCGAGCGCATCGACACCGACGGCTTCCGCGAAGCGAGTCAGTCAGAGATCGACGCCATCTTCGCAGACGCCGAGCAACTCGATCGGAGCACGTCGAAAGCGAGCGGGTGAGTGGCGCGCCGCGTTCGGTACCACACGCAGTTCGCCGCAGACCTCGCTCAGCGCGTGCGCTGGCTGCAAAAGCACAGACCACCGGAACAACGAAGGAGCCTCGCGCACGCGCTCGGAACATTCAGGGAACGTGTGGCGGCATATCCCGAGCTCGGCCGAGAGGTGAGCGCACGAGGGACGATCTCGTATCGGGTCCGACCGCTCGGAGATCCGCTTCCGTACTGGGTCTGGTACGCGTACGACGCGGCGGATAAGGGCGGCGTCGTCTCGCTGCTCATGCTGCTGCACCAGGCCCAGGACCGCGAGCGCTTCGACCCGACCCGATTCGACGACTGAACCGGTGCTACGCAACACCGAAGGTACGCCGCAGCGCCGAGCGGGCCGCGTTGTATCCGCTCATCCCGTGCACGCCGGCGCCGGGCGGCGTCGCGGCGGAGCAGAGGTAGATCTCGTTCGTCGGCGTGGCGTATGGATCGATCGCCCAGGTCGGGCGGGCGATGAACTGGAGACCGGCATGCGAGCCGGCGGAGATGTCGCCGCCGATGTAGTTCGCGTTCTTCGATTCCACGTCCTTGGTGTTCATGACGCTCTTTTTGAGGATGAGCTCCTTGAAGCCCGGCGCGAACCGCTCGATCTGGGCCTCGATGCGCGCGGTCATGTCCTCGGTCGAGCCGCTCGGCACGTGGCAATAGGTCCAAAGCGTGTGCATCCCGAGCGGGGCGCGCGACGGATCGAACAGGCTCTGCTGCGCGACGAGCACGAACGGCCGCTCCGGATGCTCGCCGCGCGAGACCTGCTTCTCCGATGCGGCGATCTCCTCGAGCGTCCCGCCAAGATGGACCGTGCCGGCGCGGCGGCACTCCGAGGCGCGCCACGGCACCGGGCCGGCAAGGGCGTAGTCGACCTTGAACACGCCGGGCCCGTACGCGTAGCGGCGCAGCGTTCGGCGATACGTCGTGCCGAGCTTGTCGGCGGCGATGCGCTCGAGGGCCCGCGGGGTCGTGTCGAAGAGGTACGCCCGGGCCTTCTCGAGCTGCGAGAACGCCACGATGCGATCGCTCGTCACGATCTCGCCGCCGATCGAGCGCAGGTAGGACGCGAGCGCATCGGCGATCCGCTGCGAGCCACCGCGCGGGAGCGGCCAGCCAACGGCGTGGCCGGAGATCGCGAGGATGAGCGCGAACGCGCTGGTGAACGGCGCATCGAGGGGCAGGAACGAGTGCGCGGCGAGGCCCGCGAAGAGCGCGCGGGCTCGGGCTCCTTTGAACAGGCGGTGCGCGACGAAGTCCGCCGGGAACATCCCCGGGATCCCGAAGCGCGCGAGGAGGAGCGGATGACGGGGAACATGGAGCATCGGCTTCATGATCTCCGAGAGGAGCGCGTCCCAGTCCGCCGCGAGCGGCCCCGCGATCCGCCGATACGAGGCGGCGTCATCGCCCAGGCCGCGGGCGGTCTCTTCGACCGACCGCCGGAGCGCGACCGCCGAGCCATCGTCGAGCGGGTGCGCGAGCGGGATGTCCGGATGGATCCACTCGAGCCCGTGATCCTTGAGCGGGAGCGTGCGGAAATAGGGTGATGCCGCGCCGAGCGGGTGGATCGCGGAGCAGAGGTCGTGGACGAAGCCGGGGAGCGTGAGGGCCGCGCTACGGGTGCCGCCGCCGATCGTGGGCTCGGCCTCGTGGATCCGCACCGTGAGGCCCGCTCGCGCGAGCTCAATGGCCGCGGCGAGCCCATTTGGTCCGCTGCCGATGATCGCAGCGTCGATGCTCATCGGTCAACCGTAGCGAGGGCGCCTCGGCC
>JANXXG010000038.1 GCA_025350745.1 Chloroflexota bacterium
TCGGTCGCGGGCGGCCGGGTGTTCGTGGAGACCACGCCGCACTACCTGTCGCTCACGGTGGACCGACCGCCGAACCTGCTGGCGAAGATCAATCCGCCGGTGCGCCACCAGGATGACGTCGAGGCGATGTGGGCGGCGGTCGCGGACGGTGTTGTCGACACCATCGGCTGCGATCACGCGGCGAGGCTCCGCTCGGAGAAGCAGGGCGGCGTTTGGAAGGCCGGCTCAGCGTTCCCTGGCGTGGCGACGATGCTCTCGGTCCTCCTGAGCGAGGGCCATCACAAGCGCGGCGTGAGCCTCCAGCGGATCGCTGAGCTCACCTCATACAACACCGCGCGCATATTCAACCTCCATCCGCGCAAGGGTTCCCTCGAACCCGGCTCCGATGCGGACATTGCCATCGTCGACGTCATGCAGGAACGGACGGTCGATGCGGCGTACTGCCGGTCGCGAGCGGACTTCACGCCGTGGGAGGGCTGGACGCTCAAGGGTTGGACCGTACGGACAATCGTGCGCGGCCGGACGGTCATGCAGGACGGCGAGATCGTCGGCCCGCCAGGCCATGGGACCTACCTGCGCCGCTCGCTCCCACAGGAGGTCGCGATCGCGAGGTAGGCCCCGCGGGCGCTACTGCTTCAGCTTCGCGAGGTCGTCCTTCGTCATGCCGACCCATTTCCCCTTGAGCTTGCCAAGGGGGAACTTTGCGAGCTCCGCCGGTGACATGTCGTAGTTCACGGACACGCCAAGGTACGACTGGACCACCGTTTGCTGGTATGCGGCCCCCTGCTTAGAGAGCTTGTAGAGGAACAGGTTGTTGATCACGTCGTGCGTCGCATCAAGCTTCATCGGCCCGCGCGGCGTCGCGACATCCACGGCGTACAGGGCGGCCAAGAGCTTCTGGACATCCTCGACGTTGCCGTTCACTGCTTTGATCGCCGCGACCAAGACCATCGCGCCGCTGTACCCGTTCGCGACGTCGGCGGACACGAAGCGACCGGGGTACTTGTCGGCGAACTGCTTCAAGAACGTCTGGTTCTCGGGCGCCTGATACGCGTCCGAATAGAACGTGGCTCCGACGAACGGCAGCGCCTTGTCCTTGAGCTGCTGCAGCCCGGGGCCGCTGGTGAGGAACCCGAACATGTCGATGACCTGGATCTTGCTGCTCCCGACGTAGTCGGAATACGCGGCGCCGAATCGCGCGCCGTCAGCGCCTGGCAGGAAGACGATGAGAGCGTCGGCGTCGAATTTCAGCTGGGTCAGGTACGGACCGAAGTCGGTCGTGTTGAGCGGCGGGTGGAGCTCCTGCACGATCTGGCCGCCGCGCGAGACATACGCCGCGCCGAACGTGTCGGTGACCTGCTGGCCGGCGGCGAAGTCCGAAGCGATGACCACCGCTTTGGTCTTGCCACCCTTCACCAGGAAGTCGGCGAGCGGGCCCGGCATCTGCAGAGAGTTCGAAGTGAACCGAGTGAGGTATGGGCTCTTGTACTGCGGGTCGAGGAAGAGGTCGTACGCGCCCGCGTTCCCGGTTATCGCGATCGGGACTTGGTTCTGCTTCAGCCAGCCCGCGAGCGCATAGGCCTCCGGGGTCTGGATGACGCCCGCGATGACGTTGACCTTGTCGCTGGAGACGAGCTGCGTCGCCTTGGCTACGGCGAGGTCCGCGAGGCCCTGCGTGTCGACGGACACGACCTCGATCTTCCGGCCCGCGACGGTGTTGTTGAGCGTCGAGAGATAGAGGTTGAACCCGTCCTGGTTGTCCATCCCCACGGACGCGAGCGAACCGGTCAGCGCCTCGATGAGCCCGATCTTGATCGGCGTCGCGTTCGGCGTTGCCGTGGCGACCGCAGCCGGTGCGGCCGACGGGCTCGCAGGCCCCGGAACGGCCGCTCCAGTGCATGCCGCAGCGACGAACCCGATCACGAAAACGATGGAGATTGGCTGAATTCGCGTCATGTTCCACCCTCCCCAGCCCCGGCTGCCATGTAGTGTGCTACACGGTGTCAATGGCACCCGGTCCGTACGGCAGCTCTGGCGGCGCACTGCGCCTGTCGCTCTGCGGTGACGTCATGCTCACCCGCCGGCTGATGGTCTTCGATGAGGACCGATTCCTTGGCCTCCGGTCGCTGCTTCAGCAGGCGGACGCAGTTTTCGCGAATTTCGAGTCGACGGCACGCCACTACGACGAAGGCTCGCCTGGATTCACCGAGGGCACGCACATGACCACCGAACCTGAGCTTCTCGATGACCTGAAGTGGCTCGGGGTGAGCTTTGTGTCCACCGCGAACAACCACTCCTACGACTTCGGGGAAGGTGGTGTGCTCGCTGGCATCCGCGCGCTCGACGCGGCCCGTATCCCGCACGCCGGGACGGGCGCCGATCTCGGCAGCGCGCTCGCGCCGGCGTACCTGGACACCCGGGCCGGGCGGATCGCGCTCGTGGCCTGCACCGCGACGTTCGGCGAGGCCGATCGTGCGATCGCGCGCCGCACCGACCTGCAGGGCAAGCCAGGTGTGAACGCGCTCGGATTCGAGACGTCATATCAGGTCGCCTCCGACGATGTCGAAGCCCTTAGACGCATCGGGCGTTCGATCGGCCTCGACGCCGAGGCAGCTCGACGGCGTGCGTGGTTCTACGCGGAGGGCCACGCGGCCGATGGTGGGTACCCGTTCCTCGGCCGGCGGTTCACCGACGGAGATGCGCCGGCCGTGCGCACATCGGCGATCCCCCGCGACCTTGACG
>JANXXG010000014.1 GCA_025350745.1 Chloroflexota bacterium
TTTGAGCCGCTCCGCGAACGCCCGGCCCAGGGCGGCCGGTGCCTCGATGGCACCGGCGAAGCGCTGCTCGGTCACGATCCCCGCTTCCAGTAGATGGACCGGGCGATGTGCCATCAGTTGGCGCGGAGTGTAACGACGGCCCGGAGGCCGTCGCCGTCGCTAGAGCCGGCCGAGCAGGCCGGTTTCGATGAGCGCGAGACAGATGATCGCGACGGCCGCCAGAGGCCATTTGGACCAGCGACCGGCCACGAGCATCAGGATCCCGCAGACGAGAGCGATGAGCGCGAGGATCACGGGAAGGGTCAGCGTCACAGGTATTCCTCCGTACGCAATGTTGCCCGCCTGCCTTGCAAGCGGCAGGCCGTCAGTCGGCGAGCGTCACCAGGGCCCGGTCGATCGCCTCGAGGCCGCCGCGCAGCGTGTGGGTGGGCATGCCATAGCCGATCCGGAGGTGCCGTTCCGCATTGAAGTGGGCGCCGGGGACGACCATCGTGCTCCAGTCGCGGATGAGCCGGTCGACGAGCTCCGTCGACTCGATGGGGTAGCTGTACCCGAAGAAGCAGATCCCGCCCGCGGCCGGCGCCACCCAGTGGAGGTCCTGCGCGTGCGACGCAGCCCAGGACTCGAGGATCGGCCAGCGCTCCGTCAAGAGATAGCGCGCCCTTTTCAACAGCGACTCGCGCCGCGCGAGCGCGATCTCTGCGAGCAGATCGGAGAGCGTCGCCGGCGCGATCGTCGTGTAGTCCTTCATCGCCCACGCGGCCGCGATGCGTTCCGGCGGCGCGACCATCCATCCGATGCGCAGGCCGGGCAGCCCGTAGGCCTTCGACAGTCCGCCGGTCGCGATGATCCGCTCGTGGTGGCCCCAGAACGTCGCCGTCTCCGGACCGACGCGCTCCGCGCCGCGATAGACCTCGTCGGCGATGAGCCAGGTGCCGTGCGGCTCGACGATCGTGGCTAGATCGAGGACCTCCGCGGCGGTCAGCGCCTGGCCGGTCGGGTTGTTGGGGTTGCACACGCACACGACCTTCGTCCGGTCGGTGACCGCGGCCCGCATCGCGTCAAGGTCGATGCGCCAGCCCCATTCCTCCCGGAGCCACACCTCTTTCACCTTCGCCCCGAGGCCGCGCGCGATGCCGTGGAGCTGCATGTAGTTGGGCATGACGATGATGACCTCATCGCCGGGCTCGACGAGCGTCGCGAGCGCCAGGAAGTTCGCCTCGCTCGTGCCCGTGGTGATGAGCACGTTGTCCCGGGTCGCCTCCGGGTGGAAGGACGCGACCGCGGTGCGGGTCGCGTCCCGGCCCATCCCGTTCGAGTAGCCGAGGCGCTCTTTCGCGAGCAGCCCGAGATCGCGGACCGCATCCTCGAGCGTGAGCGCCTCAAGGCCCGACTCGGAGAGGTCGTACGTGACCGTGTGCTCCCAGGTCGACTGCATGCGCTCCATGGAGAACTCGGGGAACCGCATCGGCCTTATGGTCGCAGGCCGTGGCCTCGCGCCGCGTGGCGCGGTATCCTTGACCCGAACAGAAGACGCGATCGCCAAGGACCTCGGCCGTTCCGGCTCAGGCCCTATTTCCATGTCCAGGAGGAGCGTGCGCAAGTTCTTCGGTGGCAGCCCCCCCCGGGTCGACAAGATCGTCGTCGGACTCGGGAATCCGGGCGACAGGTACGCGAACACTCGGCACAACGTCGGCTTCGCGGTGGCGAGCCGAGTGGCGAAGCGCGCCCGCGCGGATTTCGGGATCAAGGCCGCCGACTCGCGGATCGCCGAAGGCAGCCTCGGCGACCTCAAGGTCGCGATCGCGCGGCCCCAGACGTTCATGAACGACAGCGGGCGCGCCCTGACGAAGCTGCTGGACCGGTACCGGCTCGAGCCAAAGGACGCGATCGTCGTATTCGACGATGTCGACCTGCCGCTCGGCACGATCCGCATCCGGCAGTCAGGCAGCTCGGGGACCCATAACGGGATGCGCTCGATCGTGAGCGCCATCGGCGAAGGCTTCCCCCGCATCCGCGTCGGCGTAGCGCCCGCGGAGCCACGCGAGGTCCCCGATCTCGCCGAGTACGTCCTATCCCCGTTCGATGAGGACGAGAAGGCCGTCGCCGAGAAGGCGATGGACCGGGCCGCGGAGGCGGTCCTGGTCGCGGTCCGCGATCTGGCCCGGGCGATGAATCAGTTCAATGGCTGATGCCGTTCGCGCCGCCCTTCCGGTCGCGAGGCTCGCGGGTCTGCTCGCACGCGCCGAGGAGAGCCTCGCGTTCCGCACGCTGGCCGACCGGGTCGCGACAGGCGGCACCATCGCCGTCACCGACGCGACCGCGGGCGCTCGCGCGTACGCGTGGGCATCGCTCGTCGCGACGCAGGGCCGGACCGTTCTCGTGATCGCCCCGAGCGAGGATCGTGCGCGCCGCTGGCGCGCCGAGCTCGCGGGTTGGCTCGGCGACGATCGTGTCGTCGCCTTCCCCGAGCGCGAGTCGATGCCGTACGAAGTGGGCTCCCCGTCCGCGAGCTCGGTCCACCAGCGGCTGCTCGCGCTCTGGCGTCTGAGCGACGGTGAGCCGATCGCGGTCGTCGCGTCGCTGCGCGCGGCCATGGAGTGGACGCTCCCGGCCCAGACGCTCGCCGATCGCGGACGAGCGCTGCGGCCCGGCACGACCCTCCCCTGGCAGAAGACCGCGGCCTGGCTGCTCTCCCTCGGCTACGAGCCCGTGCCGGAGGTCAGTGAGCCCGGCACGTTCTCGCGGCGTGGCGGGATCATCGACGTGTACCCCGCCTCCGCCGTGGAGCCGGCGCGCATCGAGCTGTTCGGCGACGACATCGAGTCCATCCGGAGCTTCGACCCGGTCACGCAGCGCTCGCAGTCGACGCTCGAGGAGCTCGTGGTGCTGCCGGCGCGCGAGATCACGCTCGAGCGCGGCCCCGAGGTCGCCGACCGGATCGCCGCCGCCGGCTGGGATGCGCTGGGTGAGGACCTCGCCGACTACACCACGATCCTCGAAGGGCTGCGGCAGGGCCAGTACGCGCCAGGCGTGGACACCTTCGGGCCGCTCCTCGGCGCCACCGCCTCGCTGCTCGCGCACCTGCCACCGGATCGCGCCACGGTCGTGTTCGAGGACTCCGTCGAGCTCGCGCTCGCCTGGGACTCGTACGAAGCGCTCGCCGAGGAGCGCCGCGAGGAGCTTCGGGACAATGGCCTCCCGGTGACCGCGTTCCCGCCTCCGTACGTGCCGCGGACGCAGCTGGAGCGTGAGGCCGGCGAGCACGGCGCGATCCGCGTCGCGCCCGCGGACAATGCCCTGAAGCTCGGCTGGCCCGGTAGCGCGAACTACGCCGGCCGCCTCGACCAGTTCCTCCGCGAGGTCGCGGCCGCCGGCACCGGCACGCGCGTCGTCGCGACGCCGCAGGCGGCGCGCCTCTCCGAGCTCCTCGCCGAGCGTGAGGTCGTCGCCACGCCGCAGGAGTCGCTGACCGATACCCCGGCCCCGGGTTCGCTCGTGCTCCTCCACGTGCCCTTGGCCGAGGGCTTCGCCATCCCGGAGCTCGACCTGCGGGTATTCACCGACGCCGAGGTCTTCGGCTTCCGCAAGCCGCGTCATCCCGAGCGCCGCCGCCGTCGCGTCGCCGTCGGCTCGTTCCTCCAGGACCTGAAGCCCGGCGATCACGTCGTGCACGAGGACTCCGGCATCGCGCGGTTCGAGGGCTTCGAGACAAAGCAGGTCCTTGGCGTCGAGCGCGAGTACCTGATCCTGACCTTCGCCGACGGGACCCGCTGGCTCCCGACCGATCGGATCGACAAGATCACCCGATACGTCGGCGGACAGGCGCCGGCGCTCTCGGTCATGGGCGGCCGCGATTGGCTCAAGACGAAGGGTAAGGCGAAGCGCGCGGCCGCGGAGATCGCCCGCGAGCTGCTCCGGCTCTACGCGGCGCGCGAGGCCACGCAGGGCCATGCCTTTGGCAGGGACACGCCGTGGCAGATCGAGATGGAGAATGCGTTCCCGTACACCGAGACACCGGATCAGCTCCTCGCGATCGAGGAGACGAAGAAGGACATGGAGCGGTCGCGACCGATGGATCGCCTCATCGTGGGCGACGTCGGATACGGGAAGACGGAGGTCGCCCTGCGTGCCGCGTTCAAGGCGGTGATGGACGGCAAGCAGGTCGCGATCCTTGTGCCCACGACGGTCCTTGCCCAGCAGCACTTCGAGACGTTCAGCGAGCGGCTCGCGACCTTCCCGGTGAAGATCGACATGCTCTCGCGCTTCCGGCTCCCGGTCGAGCAGAAGGAGACGGTCGAGCGCCTGCGGACCGGCGATGTGGACATCGTCGTCGGCACGCACCGGGTGCTGCAGAAGGACGTGAGCTTCCGCGATCTCGGTCTTGTCGTCATTGACGAGGAGCACCGCTTCGGCGTGCGGCACAAGGAACGTCTGAAGTCGATGCGGACCGAGGTCGACGTACTCTCGATGACCGCGACGCCGATCCCGCGCACGCTCCACATGGCCCTCTCGGGTGTGCGCGACATCAGCGTCATCGAGACGCCGCCTGAGGATCGCCAGCCCATTGAGACCCATGTCGTCGAGCGCAGCGACGACATCATCCGCGAGGCCATCGTGCGTGAGCTCGATCGCGGCGGGCAGGTCTATTACGTGCACAACCGGGTGATGGGGATCGAGCAGGAGACCGAGCGGCTCCGGCAGCTCGTGCCCCAGGCGAAGTTCATCGTCGGCCATGGCCAGATGGACGAGCGCCGGCTCGAGCGGGTGATGGTCGACTTCGCCGACCAGGACCATGACGTGCTCGTCTGCACGACGATCATCGAGTCGGGTCTCGACATCCCCAATGTGAACACCATCGTCATCGACCGTGCCGGCACGCTCGGTCTCGCGCAGCTTTACCAGCTGCGCGGTCGCGTCGGTCGGAGCGCCGAGAAGGCCTACGCGTACCTCCTCTACACAAGGGAGGCGACGCTCACGGAGCAGGCCCGCGCTCGGCTTCAGGCGGTCTTCGAGGCGAGCGAGCTCGGTGCCGGATTCAAGATCGCGATGCACGACCTCGAGATCCGCGGCGCGGGGAACATCCTCGGCGCCGAGCAGCACGGCCACGTCGCCGCCGTCGGCTTCGAGCTGTACGCCCAGCTGCTCGAAGAGGCGGTCAACGAGCAGCGCGGCACGAAGCCGCTCGCTGCCGCGGTGTCCGACACGGTCGTCGATCTGTCCCTTTCGACCGCGATCCCCGATGAGTACATACCGGCGCGCGCGCGCAAGCTCGAGATGTACCGCCGCCTCGCGGAGCTGAGCGAGCTCGACGACCTCGTGGCCCTTCGCGAGGAGCTGAAGGACCGGTACGGTGCTCCGCCCGAGCCGATGCGCAACCTCCTTTACGGTGTCGAGGTGAAGCTGCGGGCGGCTCGAGCCGGTGCAACGGAGGTCCGCGTGCGCGGTGCGGAGCTTCGCATCGGCATGGGTCGCGACCTCGGCGATCCCGATCGCAAGATCCTCCTCGCCATGTTCCCGAAGGCGCAGCACGGTCAGCGCCAGATCCGCGCATCGATCGTCGAAGCGCGCGGCGACTGGCGGGACGCCCTCACCGGGCTGCTCGAGGGATTCGCGGCGTGACCAGGCGGGCCATCTCGACCGACGCCGCGCCGAAGGCCATCGGCCCGTACAGCCAGGCGATCGTCGCGGGCGACCTCGTGTTCGTGTCCGGCCAGGCCGGCATCGATCCCGCGACGGGTGCGGTCGCCCTTGGGATCGAAGCCCAGGCCGAGCAGGCGCTGCGGAACGTCGCCGCGATCCTCGAGGCCGCGGGGTGCTCGATGGCCGATGTGGTGAAGACGACGCTCTGGCTCACCGATGCCGCGCATTTCACGCTCGTCAATGCCATCTACGCCCGCCACCTGCCGGAGCCGGCGCCCGCACGCTCGACGCCGATCCTCGCGGCCCTGCCGCGCGGGTTCCTCATCTCGGTCGATGCGATCGCGGTCAAGCCGCAGTGAGGAACGGATGAGGATCGGGATCGACCTCGACGACGTTGTCGCGGAGTGCGCGGTCCCGTACCTGCGCGCGTTCGCGGAGCGGTTCCGGCTTGAGATCCCCGAGGAGGATCTCGGCTGGCAGACGCTCTCGGCGATCGAGACGGTGAGCGGCGAGGAAAAGGACCGCTTCCGCAGCGAGCTCTACGACTCCAAGTTCTTCAGCCGGCTGGAGCCCTATGCGGATTGCCCCGAGGTGGTC
>JANXXG010000019.1 GCA_025350745.1 Chloroflexota bacterium
CCTCATCGTGAGCGATCCGGTCCAGGCCGGGGTCATGGCGGTGATGGCGGTCGCGAAGACGGCGAAGTTCGACATCGCCCGCCAGCGGGGCCGGACCTACTAGCGCCCCAGAGGGGTCAGAGGGCCGGCGCTTCGGGAAGCGCGAGCGTCGCGCGGATCGATGAGGGGGGCAAGCACTCCGTCGCGCTACAGGCCTGCGATCGCACGACGACATCGAGGCGGGCATCGCCGGAGCCGCGAGCGATGATCAGCTCGACCGGGATCACGAGCTGGAGCGATCCCTCATAGACGTGGAAGTCCTCATCCAGACCCTCGACGCGGAATGCCGCGGGCTCGGGCCACGGGAACGCATCGATGCGCGCACCCGCGGGATCGCTCGTCACAGCGATCTCGAGCGCCTGATAGCCGCTCGGCGTCGTCGGACCGTAGACGTGCCAGCCAGGATCGATCGTGAGCTCGACATGGAGGCCGAGGCGCTGATACGCGAAGTACGTCGGCGAATCGAACCAGGCCCTGACGGCCACGTGCACCTGGCGGCCGCGCGCCTCACTGACCTCTTGAGTACTGGCCGGCTGCCCGCCGGTGAGCTGCTCGAACAAGAGCCGTCCGCCCTGACGCACGCGGTAGTTCGCCTCCACGATCTTCCGCTCGACCCGGCCGGTCGCGTCGAGCACGAACGTCATCGGGTAGGCGACGCCCTGCTGCTCGTCGCGGGTCTTGATATCGAAGGTCGCGTGATGCTCGACCAGATCCTCATCGAGGACGCCGAGATCGCGGATGACCGCGCTTCCCTCGTCGGACAGCAGCGGATAGGTGATGCCGTACTTCGTCGCGAACTCGGTGAGGCCGGCCTGATCGTCGTAGCTGATCGCGAAGAGCGCATAGCCCGCGCGCTCAAGGTCGTGAGCGATCCGTTGCAGCTCGACCAGCTGCGTCTTGCAATACGGTCACCACCGGGCGCTTCGGTGGAACACGACGATCGCGCGCCGCGCGCCGCGCGCGGAATGCAGGTCCACGACGGCGCTGCTCTGATCGGGCAGTCGGACATCGGGAAAGTGGTCGCCGACCTTGGGGCCGCGCTCGCTGTAGTCCACTGGCGTCACCGTCCCACCGTAGCTTCGCCCGAGGCGGTGAGCGTGGCGCGAACCTGTGCCGGGCTCGGCTCGACGAGCACCGAGCCGTCGGGGAAGACGACCGTGGGTACGGACATGTAGCCGTTGGCCGCCGTTCGGACCACCTGTTGGGCGGCGGGATCATCGGTGATCTCGATCTCCCGGAACGCGATGCGTTCGCCCGTCAGCCACCGCTTGAGCGACCAGCAGTGGCCGCAGGTGGCGGTGGTGTAGACAAGGAGCTCGGGCGCAGCGCTCACCTGACCACGGTAACGCGCAACGGAGCCGAGGCCGGACTGTCCGGCCATATCCTGCTCGGATGCCAAATGCACGCGGCGCGACCGTCGAGTTCCGCGATGTCACCAAGCAGTACGCCGATCAAGTGGCGGTCGACGGCCTGTCGTTCACCGTGCCCGCGGGGAAGATCTGCATCCTCGTCGGTCCGAGCGGGTCGGGAAAGACCACGTCGTTGAAGATGGTGAACCGGCTCATCGAGCCAACGTCCGGCGCGATCCTCATCGACGGGACCGACGTCCTACAGGAAGACCCGGTGCAGCTGCGGCGGCGCATCGGCTACGTCATCCAGCAGGTCGGCCTGTTCCCGCATCAGACCATCGAGGAGAACGTTGGGACGGTGCCCCGTCTGCTCGGGTGGCCAAAGGACCGGATCCGGAGCCGGTCCATCGAGCTGCTCGCCCTGGTGGGACTCGACCCGAAGCGGTACGCCGCGCGCTATCCGGCGCAGCTTTCCGGCGGTGAGCGGCAGCGGGCCGGTGTCGCGCGCGCCTTGGCGGCGGACCCGCCGGTCATGCTGATGGACGAGCCCTTCGGAGCGGTCGATCCGATCGTCCGCGATCGGCTGCAGGCGGAGCTGCTGCGGATCCAACGCGATCAAGGGACGACCGTGCTGTTCGTGACCCACGACATCGATGAGGCGATCCGTCTTGGCGACCGCATCGCGATCATGAAGGACGGCAAGCTCGTGCAGTACGCCCCGCCCGGCGAGCTGCTCGCGCACCCGGCGAACGAGTTCGTGGCGCAGTTCGTCGGCTCGGACCGAGGGTTGAAGCGGCTCGGGCTCCTGACCGCTGGCGGCGCCGATCTCGACTCAGGGATCGAACGGGCCGGTGTCGATCCGCGCGCGCCCGAGCTCAAAGCGTCGACAACGCTGCGGGATGCTCTCGCCCTCATGCTCGAGCGCGGGGTCCAGCAGGCGCCGGTCGTCGATGACAACGACGGCCGGTATCTCGGCGTCCTGACGCTCGCGAAGATCTCGAAGATGCTTGGAAGCCAGGCATGACCGAAGGCGAGCCGCTCATTCGCTGGGACTGGATCGGGTCGCATCTGGACGAGATCGGCTTTCGCCTGTTGCAGCACGTCGAGCTCACCGCCATCGCCGTCACCGTCGGCTTCATCATTGCCTTCGTCCTCTCGCTTCTCATCTTGAGGATCCCGCGGATCGAGGGACCGGTGACGTGGGTGACGGGGACGCTCTACACGATCCCAAGCCTCGCCCTGTTCGCGCTGCTCATCCCATACACCGGACTCACGCTCCTGAGCGCCGAGATCGGCCTGGTCAGCTACACGCTGCTCATCCTCATCCGCAACATCGTTCGGGGCATCCGTGACGTGCCCGCCGATGTCATCGAGGCCGCGACCGGCATGGGCTACGACAACAGCGACCGCTTTTGGCGAGTCGAGGTGCCGCTTGCGACCGCGGTGATCATCGCCGGCGTACGCGTCGCGACGATCAGCACGATCGGCCTCGTGACCGTCACCGCGCTCATCGGTCAGGGTGGCTTCGGTTTCCTCATCCTCATCGGGATCCAGCGCTTCTTCAGCACCGAGCTCATTGTCGGCGCCGTGTGCTCCGTGTCGCTCGCCATCTTCGCCGACGCGATGCTCGTGTTGCTGCAGCGCCGGCTCACCCCGTGGACCCGGGTGGCCGGGTGAACATCTTCGTCGACACCTTTGCGTGGTTCACCGATCCCGCTCACTACACGGGTAGCAACGCGGTGCAGGTCCGGGTCTTCGAGCACCTCGAGCTCTCCGCGCTCGCGGTCCTCATTGCCGCGGCGATCGCGCTACCGATCGGGCTGTATCTCGGCCACACCGGCCGGCTCGCGTTCATCGCGCTGAACGTCGCGAACGTCGGTCGGGCACTCCCGTCCCTCGCGCTCCTGGCGTTCGCCCTGCCGATCGCGTTCTCGCTCGGGCTGGGCCTCGGCTTTTGGCCGACGCTCATCTCGCTGATCCCGCTCGCGCTGCCGCCGATCATGACGAACGCGTACGTCGGCATCCGCGGGGTGGATCGGGACGTCATCGAGGCGGCGCGCGGCATGGGCCTCTCCGAGCCGGGCATCCTCCGGACCGTCGAAGCTCCCCTGGCGCTCCCCCTGATCCTGTCCGGCCTCCGAACGGCCTCGGTGAACGTCGTGGCCACGGCCACCCTCGGTGCGCTCGTCGCCGGCGGCGGCCTGGGGCGGTACATCGTCGATGGCCTGGCCCTCCAGGAATACGACCGATTGTTCGCCGGAGCGCTCCTTGTCGCGACCCTCGCCATCCTGGTCGAGGTCGCGTTCGGCCGATTCGAAGCCCGCGCGGTCTCGCCGGGATTACGGAGCCCGGCCGACGCGTTGTAAGGAGTACCCCGTCAAAGGCGGGGTACTGTCACGCGTGGCCGAGAGCCTGAGCGCTGCGGCCGGAAGGAGTCCCTCATGCGCGGAATCGTTCGCCTCGCGATCACATTCATGGTGGGTGCGCTCGTCGCAACCGCCTGCAGCGGCACCACCGGGGGCACCGGTACGGCCACCAAGCCGACGGTCAAGGTGGGGTCCACCAACTTCTACGAGCAGGGCATCCTCGCTGAGGCGTACGCCCAGATCCTCGAGAACAGCGGGTACACCGTCGAGCGCAAGCTCAACCTCGGCAACCGCGAAATCGTCCAGCCGGCCCTCGAGTCCGGACAGATCGATCTCGACGCCGAGTACCTCGCCACGCTTCTGACGTTCGTCGACAAGACCGCGAAAGCGTCGACGGATCCCAAAGAGACTGCCAAGCTGCTGCAGACCGCACTCTCAGCGAAGAAGCTGACGGTCCTCGACGCGGCCGCCGCCACCGACCAGAACGGGTTCGTCGTCACGAAGGACACGGCGGCGAAGTACAGCCTCAAGAAGCTGAGCGACCTGACTGCCGTCGCCGGCCAGCTCGTCCTCGGCGGACCGCCGGAATGCCCGAGCCCGACCCGTCCGTTCTGCATCCCGGGCCTCAAGGGCACGTATGGGATCACGTTCAAGGACTTCAAGCCGCTCGACGCCGGCGGGCCGCTCACCGTGGCCGCGCTCGACGGCAAGCAGATCGATGTGGGCCTCCTCTTCACCAGCGACCCGACGATCGTCGCGAAGGGTTACGTGCTCCTCGATGACGACAAGCGTCTCCAGCTCTCGGACAACATCGCCCCGGTCGTGCGGGATGACCTGCTCGCGAAGGACGATGGAACGATCAAGAAGCTGCTCAACAGCCTGAGCGCAAAGCTCTCGCAGGATGAGCTCAACGGGATGAACAAGCTCGTTTCCGTGGATAAGAAGGACCCGAAAGACGTTGCGAGAGACTGGCTGAAGAAACAGGGTCTGATCAAATAGCCGACCTGAGCACATCTGCCGGCGCGCCCGCACCGAGCACCTTCGATCTCGTGATCATCGGTGCGGGCGCCGCCGGCGAGGCCGCGGCCTACCTCGCCCGCGGCCGCGGCGCCTCCGTCGCGGTCATCGATCGGGATCTCTTCGGTGGCTCGTGCCCCTACTGGGCCTGCATGCCATCGAAGACGCTCCTCCACGCCGCCGAAGTGAAGGCGCATGGCGGCGACTACCCCTGGTCCAAGGCCTCGGACCGGCGCGACTACATGATCAACCGCATCAAGACCGACTACCCGAACGACGGCAGTCACGTGCACGCCCTCGAGAAGTCCGGCGCCGCGGTGTTCAAGGGTGTCGGTCGGCTAGCCGGCACGGGGAAGGTCACCGTGACGCACGGTGACCAGGCCCACGACCTTCGCGCGAAGGACGTGATCATCGCCGTCGGTTCCGTCGCGAAGATCCCGAAGCTCGACGGCCTCGACGCCGCCGGCTACTGGACCAATGCCGAGGCGACGGCATTGCGTGAGCTGCCGAAGAGCATCGTCATCCTCGGTGCCGGACCCTCGGGCGTGGAGATCGCGCAGTACCTCGCCCGCTACGGCGTACGCACGGCGATCGTCGGCCGGGTCAACCCGACGGACCATCCGCTGAGCTCCGAATTCATCGCCGAGACGCTCCGGCGCGACGGGGTCGACGTCCGGGACACGGCCCGGGCCGCGCGGGTCCGCCCACAGGCCGGTCCCGACGCCGAGCACGTTGTTGAGCTGTCGGACGGCACGAGCGTGTCGGGCGCCATCATCCAGCTGTCGGTCGGGCGCTCATCGGCGAAGGCCCTCGGTGCGGTCGGGCTCGACACCGTCGGCGTGACCTACGACGGCGCGGACCAGATCGCCGTCGATGACCGGCTGCGGGTCGCGGAGCACGTCTACGTGATCGGGGATCCGATCGGCCACGAGCTCTCGACGCATCTTGGTCATTACGAGGGCGAGATGGCGGCGCGCATCGCCTTGGGTGACGACGTCATCGTCGACTTCAGCGCCACGCCCCGAGTCGTGTACACCGATCCGGAGACGGCGGCAGTCGGCCTCCGCATCGATCAGGCCCTCGAGCAGGGCATCGACGCGTTCGAGGAGACGACCGGGTTCCCGAAGAGCACGAAGGGGTATCTCGTCGAGGCGGATCGCGGTCATCTGTCGATCGTCGTCGATCGCCAGCGGAAGGTGCTGGTCGGCGCGTTCATCGCGGCCCAGGGTGCCGGCGAGGCGATCCACGCCGCCGTGCTTCCGATCAAGCTCGCCACGCCGATCGACACGCTCGCCCAGACGATCCACGCCTTCCCGACGACCGCGCGCGTCCTGAGCGGCCTGTTCTCGGCCGCCGCGGCCAAGCTCCGATGAACGACGAGCGCTACCTCGAGCTGCTCGATTATCGCCGCAGGGTCCATGCGCTCTACGCGACGGTCCGCGCGCGCCTGGCCACCGATCCGACGGGCGCGCACGCCACCTGGCGCGCCGCTCGAGACGAGATCTTCGGCGCGCATCCCCAATCGGCCCTTCAGGAGCACGACCGGAAGTCGTTCGGCGGGCTTGCGTATCGCGACTACGACCCCGCATTCGTCTTCCGTGCGAGGATCCGTCCCTTGCCGCACGAGCCGTTCGATGTGGATACCAGCACCGGCAGCGTCATCCCGTTCGTGCGTTTCGGCGCCGTGGACCTGCCGGTCGGGACGCTTGAGG
>JANXXG010000072.1 GCA_025350745.1 Chloroflexota bacterium
GATCGAGCGCCGTCTCGGCGCGGCCCATCTTGCCCATGACCGAGGCGACTTCGGGAACACCCGCGATGAGCTGGTTCTGCTCCTTCAAGACCCGCAGCGTCTCGCCCAGACCGCCGGTGGCGGGGATCGATGGCATGAACAGCAGCGAACCCTCGTCCAATGGCGGCAGGAAGCTCGAACCGATGCCGGGAAAGACGCGAGTCAGCGCACGATCGACGGTGGTGGCGGAGAGGTCCGCCCCGACCATACGCGCGAGCGCGTGCACCGGCGCACCGAGCGTCGGCCAACCCATGCCGATGAGCCATCCGGTGGCGGCCAACAGCAGGATCGTCACGGCGAAGAGCGGCTTATGACGGATGATGTGATTGAAGGCCCAGTCGTAGGCGACGTGGATGCATGGCTGACCGGATTGTCCTCGTAGGAAACCAGCTTCTCGCGGCCGAGTCGCCAGACCGCGTAGCCAGCGAGCAGTGACAGGGCGGGGGCGATCAGCCAGCCCGGCACATGGACGATCCAGCGGTCGTGGTCGCGCGCGATCGGCATGCCCTGCGGCAGGAACCACACGAAGACGAATCCGGCCGCGAGCCCGGCTAGCACCAGAACGATCGTCTTGCGCATCTGCCAGGGCGGCAGCAGCAGTCGGCACAGCAGTGGCACCACCAGCATGCCGAAGAGCACCGCGCTGCCGATAGCGAGCGTCTTGGTCAGCGCGAGGGGAATGAACAGCCGGCCAGCTTGATCGGAGAGGGCGAAGATCGGCAGGAAGCCGATGATGGTGGTCGCCGCGGCGGTCAGCAACGCCCGTGACACCTCACGCGCGCCGGTCACGCATGCCTCGACGACCTCGGGATCGAACGGAGATCGCGGCGGCGGTTTTCCGTCCTTTGCGCGTCGTTCCTGCAGAGCCACCAGATGCTGGGTGATGTTCTCGGTCATCACGATGCTGAAGTCGACCATCACGCCGATGGCGATGGCGATGCCGGCGAGCGACATGATGTTCGCGCCCACGCCGAACGTGTGCATGAGCAGGAAGGTCAGCATAACGCCCAGCGGCAGGGCGGCCGCGACGCAGATGCTCGCGCGCGCGTGCAGCAGGAAGATCAGGACCACCAGGCAGGTGGTGACGAGCTCCTCGATCAGGGTGTGCTTGAGTGTCTCGTTGGTCTCGAAGATGAGTTCCGAGCGATCGTAGTACGGGACTGCCGTCAGCTGTTCCTTGGCCAACGTGGGTTGCAGCTCGAACAGCCGAGCCTTGACCGCACTGATCACCGCCTTCGGGTCCTCGCGCACGCGCATGGCCACCACCGCGCCGACGTGCTCCTGGTTCGCATCGGCGAGCAGTCCCTGACGGATGGCTCCGCCCAGGTGGACCGAGGCGATGTCTCCGAGCCTGACTCCAGCGCCGCGCGCGGGATCGCCCCTCAGCACGATGTTCTCGACGTCCTTGACCGAGCGGATGAAGCCGATGCCACGGATCATGGTCTCGATCCCGGTTCGCTCGATCGACATCGCGCCGACATCGCGTCCACCCTGCTGGACCGCCATCATCAGCATGTCGAGCGTCAGCCGCTGCTCGCGCAGGCGATTCGGATCCACGTCGATCTGATACTCGCGCACGACGCCGCCCACCGGAGCCACCTCTGCGACGCCCGGGACACCCTTGAGCGCGGGCACGATGACTTGGTCGAGCAGGAAACGCTTCGCCTCGAGATCGCGTGGTCCCTGCAAGGTGAAGGAGAAGACCTGGCCCATCGCCGTGGCGTCAGGCCCGAGCATGGCTAGGACCCCGCTTGGGAGCTGAGCCTGGATCTGCGAGAGGCGTTCGAGCGTGCGCGTCCGGCAGTCGTAGAGGTTGCGGCTGTCCTCGAAGATGACGTACACGTAGCTGGCGCCGTAGAGCGACATGCCGCGCACGGTCTGAACCCCTGGCAGACCCTGGAGTTCGCGCGCCAGTCGGCGGGTCACTTGCAGATCGACGTCCTCCGGGCTCTTTCCAGGCCACTCCGCCCAGACGATGACCTGGTTGTC
>JANXXG010000090.1 GCA_025350745.1 Chloroflexota bacterium
CTGACGCGGTACCAGTCGGCCTGCTCGGTGCGCTCGCCGCCCGAGTTGGAGACACGGTTCACGGCCACCGAGAACTCGCAAACCGCTTTGCCGGTCGGTGTCATCTTCATTTCAGGTTCGCGGCCGACGTTGCCGATGATCTGGATCTTGGCCATCGATGCCATTGCTAATACTTCCTCAACATCATTCGTCGCGACGCAGGACGATGTGGCGCAGGATGTCTTCGGTCAGCTTGATCGTCCGCTCGAACTCTCGTGACTGCTCGGGCGGAAGCGAGTACTCGAGCACGGCGTACTGGCCGTCACGGTACTTGCCGATCTCGTAGGCGAGGCGCCGGCGGATCGGCGGCGTCACCTTGTCGACCTTGCCACCGAGCGAGCCGATGGACTGCTGGAGCCGGTCGCTCACGGAGGTCAGGCGCTCTTCGTCTGCGGTCGGCTGGACGAGGTACATGAGCTCGTATGGGCGCATGTGGTGATCCCACCTACCTTTCCTGGGTCTGCAGCGGACGTCCACGGGTCCCGCCAGTGGGGGCGGGCTGCCCTGGTCCGGTGCGAAAAGGCGCCCCGGCCGTAGGCCAGGGCGGTCCTGCATAGTGTAGCCCGAGGCGAAGAGCGACCACAACGATGGAGATCGGAACGGCATTGCGCGATCTGAAGGCCGACGGAACGCTCGAATGCGGCGACTGCGGCATGCCGATGTTCGCGTACGAGCGCGCGCGGGAGGAGATCCGCCTGGAGTGCGCGAACCATCACCACGGCGTCGCGCGCCTGCCCGGTCAGGCCGCCATCGATCGCCTCGTGGACAACTGGATCGCCAAACGCGGCGCGCAGCTCCATGTGCAGCACGAGCGCTGGGGCACCGACGACGAGAAGGGCAGGGACGAACGTGACATCTGACAAGCGCCTCATCCGCAAGGATGCGCTGGGCAAAGACCCGAACCCGACACCGGGCATGACGCGCGCCCATGCGATCGAAGTTCCAGGGCTCACCTCCGGCACGGTGAGCGTCGGTCCAGGAGTCATGAGCGGCTGGCACCACCATGGCACCCACGAGACGTCGATCCACGTGCTGAAGGGCTCGCTGAAGATGGAGTTCCCCGACGGTGCGATCGAGGCGAAGGAAGGTGACTTCATCCACGTGCCCGCCGGCGCGGTCCATCGCGAGTCGAACCCCGGCAGCGAACCGAACCTCGCGGTCTTCTCGCGTGCCGGGAGCGGTGCCGTCACCGTGAACGTTGAAGCGCCACCGAAGCCGTAGCCGATAATTGACCAGCCGGCGTAGGCCAACGGCTGAGCCGACCTGCTTAAGACGGGTTGTTTGCGGGTTCGAATCCCGCCGCCGGCACTTTCCGCGACACTCTGCCGAACACCACTTCGGAGGGCCACGCATTGGGCGCGAACCCCACCCGCTTTGTCATCATCGGTAACGGTGCCGCGGGCACGTACGCAGCGGAGCAGCTCCGTAAGGACGACGCGGCCTGCGAGATCGTGATGATCGACGACGAGCCGTACACCCTCTACAACCGCGTCTCGCTGCCCCGCTACCTCAAAGGCGTGCTCCTCGAGCAGCGCGTGTACGTGCGCGATCAGGCGTGGCACGACAAGAACCGGATCGACCTCCGCCTCGAGACGAAGGTCGTGCAGGTGGACTTCGAGCACAAGACCGTCACGACCGACCCGGGCGGCGAGCTTCCGTACGACAAGCTGCTCATCGCGACCGGTGGCCGGCCGAATCCGCTCAAGGCGGATGGCGCCGGGACCACGACGTCCGTCTTCAACTTCCAGTACTTCGACGAGACCAAGGCGATGGTCGCGAAGATCCCGGAGTCGAAGGTCGCCGTCATCCTCGGCGGCTCCTTCATCGGCTATGAGCTCACCGAGGCGTTCGCGTTCCGCAAGCTCGAGACCCATTGGCTCATGCGCGGCCCGTGGTTCCTCCGTCGGGCGCTCGACGAGGCCGGCGGCAAGATCGTGACGCTCTTGGGCGAGGACGCCGGCGTGCACTTCCACTACGAGGAGGCCATCGAGAAGGTCGAGCAGTCCAACGGGACCGTGAAGGTGACCGGCACCGCCGGCTTCAGCGCGAACGCCGACATCGTTGGCGTGGGACTCGGGCTCACGATGAACATCGATATCTTCAAGGACACCGGGCTCGACACCAAGGTCGGCGTCCGCACGAACGAGTTCCTCGAGACGAACATGCCGGATGTGTGGGCGGCCGGCGACGTGGCCGAGTTCTACGACGTCGTCTCGGAGCGGCACCACCGCATGGGCACCTGGGACAACGCGCTCAATCATGGACGGCATGTCGCGAAGAACATGCTCGGCGCCAAGCAGCCCTACGTAGAGGTGCCGACGTACGCCTCCGGGATGTTCGACTCGAACATCTCGGTCATGGGCGTCACCACCGAGGAGGAGCCGGACGCCGAGGCGATCGTCGAGGTGGACTTCGAGGGCCGCAACTACAAGCGCCTCTTCTTCCTCGGCGACAAGCTCGTCGGCGCGATGCTCATCGGCAAGATGAGGGGCCGCAAGAAGGTCCTGGAGCTCATCTCGAGCCGCACACCCATCGATCGGCGCGAGATGGTGCTCGAGCTGCTCGCGATGCCGGAGCCGGTCGCGAAACCCGCCCCGCCCGCCTAGTGCTGCAGCGGGTCTCTTTCGCGGTCGGGGGGACGGAGGTCGAGGGCATCCTGCACCTGCCCGACGGCGAAACGCTCGGCG
>JANXXG010000098.1 GCA_025350745.1 Chloroflexota bacterium
ACTTCGTCGCCGGCGCGATCTACTCCGGGATCGCCGCGATCGTGATCCTGATGGTGGTGCTCCGTCGGGTGCTGCACCTCGAGGAGTTCATCACCTTGACGCAATTCAAGGGTCTGGGCTACCTCCTCGGGGCGTTCACGCTGATCATGGCCTACTTCAACCTGCAGGAGTACGCGGTCCACGGCTACAAGCTCGAGGCCGGCATGCCGTTCCACTTCGCTCAGCTCATGACCGGACCGTTCTGGCCGCTCTTCTGGTTCTACATCCTGGGCGGGATCCTCCTCCCCGGCCTGCTCATCTTGAATCCGGGCACCCGCACGATCCGGGGCATCGTGGCCGCGTCGGTGCTCGCGCTCCTCGGCATGTGGCTCGAGCGGTATCTCATCGTCGTGTCGGGCTTTCGCGTGCCCTTGATGCCGTACACGCCCGCGGACTACACCCCGACCTGGGTCGAGTGGTCGATCCTGGCGGGCGCGTTCGGCCTCTTTGCGCTGATCATCTCGGTCTTCGCCAAGCTCTTCCCGGTCATCTCGGTGTGGGAGGTCCTCGAGCACCGCGGCCCGGAGCCCCTCGTCGAGGGACACCCACGGCCCCGCCGACGGATCGGCGGCGTGGTAAGCGCGAGCGTGATCGCGATGCTGATGGTCGGCGGAAGCGTCGTCGGCTTCGTCCTCGGCTCGCAGGCGAGCGCCGATGACCGTGCGCCGACCCAGATCACCGTTGCCGTTCCGGCGCAGGTCGCGCTCGGCCAGACGATCGCGGCCCAGGCTCGGCTGGTCGATCTGGCCGGCGGGCCTGTCGCGAAGGCCGTCATCAGGTTCACCGCCCCGCTCGGATTCCTTGGGTCGAGCAATGACGTGGTGCTCGCCCAAGCGACGACCGACAAGAGCGGGATCGCGAACGTGCAGTTCGACCTACGGACCTCCGGAGCGCTCGAGGTGCACGCGGTCTTCGCCGGGGACGACCGCCACGCGCCGGCGACCGCGGCGGCGGCTGTTGCCGTGCAGGGTGACCAGCAGCTCTACGTGCAGCACGCGGGCGTACCGGTGCCCGGGCTGAACGAGGCGCCGCCGCAAGTCTCGGCCGCGGGCTCGCTGTGGCCGGCCCTGAGCGGCTGGCCGATCGCGCTGGTCCTCATCGCGGTCTGGTCGCTCTACGCCTTCGTCGCGCTGCTCGTAGCCCGGATCGCGCGCGCGCTCGAGGTCGCGTAGCCGTGCTCACCTACATCGAGATCGTGGTGGGGTTCGCAGCGCTGTTCCTCATGAGCCGTGTCGTGACGGGCGTCCGGGACGAGCGAGCTTATCGGCGCGCCACGGTCTTCATTGGCGTGCTCCTGATCTCAGCCGCGCTCACGATCCTCACGATCGGCGCGCGGAGCCCGTATACCCACGCGAACCTTGGCCCCGGTTACGACACGCGCTACGACCGCACCCCGCAGATCGGCCTGAACGATGACGCGGCGTTCGCCGGTTTCAGCTCGGACACGAGCGCGGGGAATCCGGACCCTGTCGCGCACGGCGCCTCGCTGTACGTCACGAAGGGCTGCGTCACTTGTCATGCCCTGGAGGGCCGAGGCGGTCCCGTCGGTCCACCGATCGGCGGCATCAGCGCCGCAACGATCGAGCGCCGGACCCGTGCCGGCTCAGGTGGCATGCCGCGCTTCGATCAACACGGTCTCACGCCCGACGAGATCGCGGCCATCGCCGCGTTCCTGAACTCGCTCCCTACGCCCGCGAAATAGAGCAGAGGAGAACCACTCATGCGTAGTGCAGATCGACCCGACAATCGCCGCCCGAGGGGCGTCACGCGCCTGGTCACGATCGGCGTGACCGCACTCGCGCTCATCATTGCCGCCTGCGGCGGCGGGGCCGCCGCGCCCAGTCCGACAGAGCTCGCGAAGGCCACCGTCGCGCCCGCCACCTCCGCGCCCGCGACCACCGCGGCCGCGACGACAGCACCCCCGTCAGCCCCCGCAGGCCCGGCCGTCGTGAACATCGAAGCGTCCCAGGTGGGCAGCAGCTTCTTCTTGAAGGCCGACCAGATCTCGGTGCCAGCCGGAAAGATCACCTTCAACTTCAAGAACAGCGGGGCCCTCGTCCACGAGGTCCTCGTGTACCCGGTCCAGGATGTGACGAAGCTCGCCGCCCTCAAGCGGGCGGGTACTGACGCAGAGGAAAAGGACTACATCAAGGGCCTCGCCGTGGGCCTCATGGACATCGACCCGGGCAAGACTGCGACCGGCGACGCAGTCCTCGCGCCCGGCTTCTACGAGCTGGCCTGCTGGGCTGTCGGGAAGAACCCCGACGGCACGACCTATGAGCACATCGACAAGGGCCAGACGCTCACCCTCGCGGTCACCGGACCGGGCGGGCCGGCAGCGTCGATCGCGACGCCAGCCAGCACGATCAACGTCGCGATGCAGGACGGTCCGAACGGCTCGTGGGTCCTCACTCCCGATACCCTCGTTGCGACCGCGGGCGACGTGACCTTCAAGCTCACCAACGGCATGAAGATCAATCACGACTTCGTGGTCTTCCCGATCGGCGACGTCAGCGGACCGATCGCCGCAGGCCTCAAGGCAGGCGCAGATATCGACCTGGCGTCTCCGGCGGTCTCGCTCTTCCAGGATCTCGCACCGGGCAAGACCGACTCAAAGAGCGTGAAGCTTGCCGCGGGCACCTACGTCATGGCCTGCTTCATGGTCAGCAAGAACTCCGACGGCACGACCTTCGTGCACCGTGACATGGGGCAGCGCATCACCTTCCTGGTCAAGTAGCCCATCCCGCGAGGGCG
>JANXXG010000118.1 GCA_025350745.1 Chloroflexota bacterium
GACGGCCTTCCGCACCACGCTGCCGGCTCCGACGAGCGAGTCCGCTCCGATCTCGACGCCCGGAAGGATCGTGCTGTTCGCGCCGATGCGCGCGGCCTTCCGGACCACGCCGCCGCGGACGCAATCCAGATACGCCGGGCACATCGGATGCGGGTCGTCGGTGAAGACGACGTGCGGACCAAGGAAGACGTCATCCTCGATCGTGGTCAGCTCGAGGAAGCACCCGGTGTGGATCCGGACCCGCGAGCCGATGCGGTTCCCGAACTCGAGCGCCGCGTGCGTCCCCACCGACACGTCATCGCCGAGCAGATTGTCCTCACGGATGGACGCACCCTGGCCGGTCTGGAGCCGCGCGCCGATGGTCGTGCCGGCGTAGATCGTGGTGAAGGGCCGGATGACCGCACCGGGTCCGATGACCAGCGGCAGCTCTCCGTCTTGCTTCCCGCGCGGCGCGCGCCCGAGGATCACGTACTCGCCGACCACGCAGCCGGCGCCAAGATCGACGTTCGGCGACACGATCGCGGTGGGATGGATGGACAGCCCGATGCTCGTCACCGGGCGACAGGCTCCCGGAGCTGCACGCGAGCCCCGTTCGCCTTGAGGGACCGGTTCGCCCCTTCGAGCGCGCGCACGACGCGAAGGCCGGCCTCGCCGTCGCTGCGCGGCGTGTTGCCGCCACGGATGCAGTCGATGAAGTGCCGGACCTCGAGCTGGAGCGCCTCGGTCACGGCGACCCGCGGGCTGCGGATGTCTCCCGAGCGGTAGCTGCGGCGCAGCTCGTCGGCCGAGAGCTCATCGACGCCGTGGTCGTAGATCTTCACTTTCTCGGCTGCGCTGCTGTCGTCGTACACCGCCATCTTCTTGTCGCCGATGACGGTCATCGTCCGCAGCTTGCTCGGCGCGAGCCAGGAGAGGTGAGCGTGGGCAAGCGCGCCGGACGGGAAGCCCATCGTGAGGAAGACGACGTCCTCGATATCGCTCTGGACGTAGCAGGCGCCGATGCACTGCACCCAGTCCGGCTCCTCCTGGAGCCAATAGAGGACGATCGACACGTCGTGCGGTCCGAGGTCCCAGAGGACGTTGAAGTCGAACTGATGCAGCCCGAGATTGACGCGCTGGCTGTCGACGTACTGGATCTTCCCGAGCTCGCCCTTCTCGATGATCGCGCGCACCGTCGTCACCGCGGGGTTGTAGACGAAGGTGTGGCCGACCATCAGCGTCTTGCCCGCGCGCTTCGCCGCGGCGACGATCGCCTCGGCGTCGGCGACGGTCCCGGCGAGCGGCTTCTCGACGAAGACGTGCTTGCCGGCGGCGAGCGCCTCCTCCGCGAGCGGCCGGTGGGTCGAGATCGGCGTGACGATGCAGACCGCGTCGATCGCCGGGTCGTTCAAGAGCTCGCGGTGGTCGGTCGTGGTGCGCACCGCCGGGAAGCGCTTGTGCAGCGCGTTGAGGCGTTCTTGATCGAGATCGGCCACCGCCACGATGTCAGCCCCCGGGGCCTCATTGATGTTGCGGACGAGGTTCGGCCCCCAGTAGCCCGCGCCGATGACGCCGAGCTTCAATTCCTGCTTCATCTCAGGCCTCCGGCCTGAGAGTGCTCAGGACTGGTGGACTCCCTCGTCGCGGCAAAGCCGCTCCTCAGTCGCTCGATGGTCACGCGAACACCCGATCCTCATACGGAACGGCGCCGATGGCCTCCTGCTTGGTGCGGCCCGAGGCCAGGAAGTCGGCCATCGCGAGCCCCATCTCGGAGGCGATGTCCATGTCGACGTACTTATACAGGCCCTGGCGGCCGCCGGTGACCAGTCCGGGGAACCGCATCAGCTCGACCATGAGGGTGTCGATGGCCCGCTCGTATCCGACCATGTAGACCGGATAGCCGAACGTCGAGCGGAGGACCACGGACTCCGCGAGCTCGGACACCTTCATGAAGCCCTCTTGCTCGAGCTCCTGCGCGCAGATCTTTCCGAGCTCATCCGGATCCGCGTTCCAGATCCGGTCGTTCACATCGCAGGTGATATCGCAGAGCAGGATGGTCTCGTCCGGCGCGCAGATCTCCGAGCCACCGTAGTTGCGGGTCTCGGACAGCCGGTTGAACGTCTTGTCCTGGAAGTAGATGGACTGCGCCGGCAGCGCGTGGGGTCGCTTCACCCGAAGGCCGACGATGGTGAGGGCCCGAAAGCGCAGATAGCGCGCGGCGGCCTTCGCCTCGGGCGAGACGGCGTCACCGAGCAGATCGATGAGCGCCGGCAGCGGGGCGGTATTCACGATGCGGTCGCAGGTGATGCGCTGCTCCGCGCCGCGATCGGCCGACCACGGGTCGACGGCCGTCTCGGTCCCCGACGCGAGCATGCAGAGCTGCCCGCCGCGGTCGGTCGCGGGCACCATCCGGTAGCGCACGCCAACGACGCGATCGCCGTCGAGGTCGATGCCGGTGACAAGCGTGTTCGTGCGGACCTGATTCGTGCCCGAGGCGGCGCGGATCCGCTCCGCCAGTCGCTCGGAGATGAGCCCCGCGCCCTTGGGCGGATAGAAGAGCTCGATGACCAGCGGTGCGTAGCGGTGCTCCGTGCCGGTTCGCTTGGCGTAGCCCTTGCGCAGGGACGACAGCACGACCTTCATCAACGAGATGTGCGGGATGCGGTGCTGCGCGAACGATGCCGCCAATTGCGACGGCGGCATGCCCCACACCTTCGCGGTGTACGGACCGAAGAACATGTCGTAGAGCGTTCGCCCCATCGCCTGAACGACCCAGTCCTCCGCTGAGACGAGCGGACGTGGCCGCAGCTTCCGGCGCAGCGACTCGAGGAAGAAGTCGAGGAACGCGCGGACCGCGACAACGGGCGACATGCTCTTCGCGATGTCGAGGGCTTCGAGCGGGTACTTGTAGTACTTGCCACGGAACTTGATGGAGACGTTCTTCTTCTTGGCGGGGAAGCCGTCGGACGCGATCTCCTTGAACAGATCGAGGACCCGCTGATTACGGGCGTGATACGCGTGCGGTCCGAAGTCGAAGCCCGCGCCGGTCTTCCCCGGGAGGGTCGTTGCGAGCCCGCCGAGGAAGTGCTGCGCTTCGAGGACCGTCACCTGCTCGCCCTGCGCGGCGAGGCTGGAGCCGGCGGCAAGCCCGCAGATGCCGCCGCCGATCACGACCGTGTGGGACACGGTCAAATCCTAGGGTTTCGCGTGTGCCCGCGCCGTCAACGAAGCTGTAGCGCGAATCGAAGCGCATCGTCGAATTCGGATAGGCGAGCCGTCGACAACGCGCCGCGTCGGCGCTCGAGACGTGACTTATCGATCGTGACCAGCTCGTCGCAGTTGATCGCGCACATGCCCTCGAAGCCGTCGCGCTGATCGAGGGTTACCTCTGTCGGGATGCCACGGATGGTCTTCGTCACGACCGCGACGGTGGTTCGGGAACGAACGCCCGTGACGTCGCTGCGAGAGGCGATCACCACCGGGCGCAGCTTGTCCATCCGGGCCGACCACACCTCGCCACGCTCCGTCGGCCGCGGCACTTACTCGGCCACGTGCCGCAGATCCTCGATCGCGACCTGCTCGATCGCCTTGAAGTCCTCGTCGACGCCGTCCGGGACGGCTGCGTACCCGGCGAGGTAGCGCGCATCGCGCTCCGACTCGCCATGCCGCGCCAGATACTCGCGCGCTGCTTCCTGGAGCCACCTGCTGCGCGGCACGCCCCGGCGCTTCCGATCGGTCTCGATGCCGCGCCAAAGCTCGGTCGGGAACGACGTGCTCGAGCGAGTCGTCGACGGGCGCTTCACGAAAGAAGTATTACTCCGGTAACACCGTCGGTCAAGAAGCGGGAGCAGCGAGATCAGCTCGGCCGGCGTTCTGGCCCGCTCGTGCATCGCGGTCCACGAGCGCCAGGCCCATGCTCGCGAGCCCACCGAGGTACGCGAAGTACGGCTGCGTCGTCCACTTCGCGAGCAGGAGCGCGATGAGGATGATGCCGCACGCGGCGAGGGTCGCGACGCCGATCGTCGGGATGCGCGCGCGCAGCCCGATCGCGAGCGCGGCAAGCGTGACCAGGATCTCGGCGGCGAAGAACGCCGGGAGCAGCCCGTCGACCTCCACGTACCGCTGAAGCAGCGCCGGCAGGTTCGCGCCCCAGACCTCCTGGTGGAAGGTGATCGTGGCCATCTGCTGCGAGAGGAACGCGCCGGGATCCCAGAGCAGGAACGGGAGGACGAAGACCCCGATCGTCACAAGACTGATGAGGCCGTACCGGCGCCAGTCCCGACCGGCGACGGCAAGGTGCCGCAACACGAGCGGGAGCAGCACGACCGCGAACTGTTTGAACGCCACGGCCCAGCCGAGCGCGATCGCGGAGAGGATGAAGCAGACGCGTCCGAACCGCGTCGAGCGGTCCGCGAACACGAGCAGCGCGAGGCCGAGCACCGCCATGAACGCGGCCGAGACGTCGTTGGACCCGTCGATCGCGCGGAACGCGCCGATGCCCCAGGTCGCGTAGAGCATCGCGGGCAGCGCGACCCGCTCCCAGCCGGCTCGCGCTCCCACCGCCGCGATCGCCGCGGTCGTGAGGATGCCGGCCCACGTATCGACGCGCGTCAGGTCACCGAACACGAGGTGCGCAGGGAGATACCAGACGAGCTCGCCCGGCGGATAGACGAGCGGCGACCCCGGCGGGATCGTCGAGGTCAACGGGACCGTGTACGGGTCGAGGCCCTGCAGCAGATTGACGAGCGCTTCTTGCGTCGCGCGCAGCACGTCGCTCCCGTCGAGGAATGGGATCCGCGAGAACCGCTCTGAGGCGCCGATGATGACCGCGTACCAGGCGACGTACGGCCCCTGGTCATGACCCCGGACGCTCAGGCCGAGAAGCACTGCTCCGGTAATGAGCAGGAGGACCCGGTCGAGCTGCGGTTGATTGAGGTCGATCCCACCGGCACACCAGAACAGGCCGGCGAGGATCGCCGCGTCATTGGCCCGTGAGCGCACGAAGCTTGGCGAGGTCGTCCTCGAGAGCCTTCTGCTCCAGGCCGTAGGTCGCGAAGTCGCTGTTCTTGAGGGCGGCCTGGGCCTTCGCGTAGTGATCGGACGCGCTCTTCACGAGCTGAGCGACCGTGGCGTTCGACGGTGTCGTCGACGGCCGCGGCGATCCGCCGGGTGCCGGTGATCCGGATGGCCCGGGCGTCGGGCTTGGGGCCGTCGTGTTCGGCGCGCTCCCGAACAGCGCCGTCAACGCGTTCGCGAAGGTATCGGCCATCGCGATGCGGTCCTGCGTCGCGAGGATCACGCGCTGCAGCTCGGGGAACTTCCCGTTGTTCGCCTGAACGAACAGCGGTTCGACGTAGAGGAACGAATCACCGACCGGGAGAACGATGAGGTTGCCGTAGATGACCGTCGCCCCTCCGCCAAGGGACAGCAGCGAGGTCTGCTGGCGGATCGTCGCATCAGCCGCGATCCGGGCCTCGATCTGCAGCGGGCCGAAGATCGCGCGGGTCTGCGGCAGGCGAAGCACGCGAAGCTTGCCGTAGTCGGACGGGTCGGCCCGGCCCGCGATCCACGCGACCATGTTGTCGCGCTGGCCGCCGGCCGGCGTCATCGGGACGAACAGCACGAACTCGCGCTTCGACGAGCCCGGGAGCTGCGCGGTCACGTAGTAGGGCTCGATCGGCTGCGGCGCGCTGCCCTGATTGAAGATCTCGGTCGCGATCTTCCACGCATCGTTGCGGTTGTAGAAGTTGTCGGGATCGGTCATGTGGTACGTCGCGAAGATCTGGGTCTGCACGTTGAACAGCTGCTCCGGGTAGCGCAGGTGGGCCTGCAGCGACTGCGGCATCTGCGCGATCGGCTTGAACAGCGCCGGGTAGATATTGCGCAGGGTCCGGAGCACGGGATCCTGATCGTCGACGACGTAGTACGTGATCGAGCCGTCGTAGGCGTTGGTGACGACCTTCACGCTGTTGCGGATGTAGTTGATGTTCCGGACCGGGATCTTCGACGTGCGGCCACCGGATCCGTACCGCTCGCTGTAGGGGTAGCGCTCGCCGGTCGTGTACGCGTCGTTGATCCAGAACTGCTTTCCGTCGGCGATCACCAGGTACGGATCGGGGTCATAGGTCAGGAAGGGCGCGATCAGCTGCTCGCGTTCGCTGATCTGGCGGTGGAAGAGCAGCCGTGACCCCGAGCCGGAGAGCTGCGACGAGATGAGCAGGTTCAGGTCGCCGAACCGCAACGCGAACAGAAGCCGGTCCCACAGGCCGGACACGCCGATCCCGCCGCCGCCGCTGAAGCGCGTGGTGGCGTCCTTCGGCTCCTGGGCGTAGTCGAACTCGTCCTGGCTCGTGCCGACGATGACGTAATCGTTGGTCAGCTCGCCGTAGTAGATCCGCGGCTCGTCGATCTTCGGCTGCCCCACCGGAGGGATGTCCTGGAGCACGAAGCCGGGCCGGCCCTCGGTCCCGACCGATCCGACCGGCGTCATGACCGCGCCGAAGCCGTGCGTGTAGTAGAGATGCTTGTTCACCCACGTCTGCGCAGCCGCGGGGAGCGAATTGGTCTGGAGCTCGCGCGCCGACAGCATGACCGGTGTCTCGTTCCCGTTGATGACGTAGCGGTCCACATCCACGTCGTTGAATTGGTAGTACTGCCGCAGCGCCTGAAGCTGCTGGTAGGCGGCGAGCAGCGGCCGGTAGTCCCAGAGGCGAACGCTCGTCGTATCCGCGAGCTGGCGCCGGACCTCGGCCTCTGACGGATCGTTGGCCACATCGATCGCGGACTCTTCCACGGTCGTCAGCGCAAAGGCGGCCCGCGTCGCTTCGATGTTCCTCGCGATGTACGGTCGCTCTTTGTTGAGCTGGTCCGGCGATACGACGAATCGGTCGATGAGCGAGGGATAGATCCCAAGGAGGAGCACCGACGCAATGAGCCACAGGCCCAGCGCTCCGGCGAGGATCCAGATGGTCCGGAGGAACGCATTCACGAACATCACGACCGCGGCGATCGCCACCAGGACGGTGAGGATCTGCAGCGCCGGGAGGCGCGCGTTGATGCTCGCGTAGCCCGCGCCGGTGAGCACGCCCTCATCGCGGAAGAGGAGTGCTGCCTGATCCAGGACGTAGCCGAAGGAAACGAGCGCGAGGAACAGCCCGCCGAGGATCGAGAGATGGCTCCGGGCGGGACGCGCGAGCGCGAGCGCATTGCGTGCGGAGACGATGATGTCGGCACCCGCGAGAGGTGCGGTCGCGACGCCGATGACGCCGCGCACCACGTAGAGCGCGATGACACCGATCGCGATGAGGATGACCGCCGCGAGGAGCCAGCCGCGCAGGAATTCGAGGAGCGGCAGGGTGAAGAAGTAGAAGCCGATGTCGCGGCCGAACACCGGATCCGTGGCGCCGAACGGCACCGCATTGATCCAGCGAAGGAGGTTGTCCCACTCGTCACCCCCGGCCAGCCCGAAGAAGAACGCCGGGACCAGAAGGAGCGGCATGAGCCGGAGGGTCAGCGTGAACGCGCCGGTGCGGCGCTGCGCGGCCGCGTCGACGACGATCCGCGGGACCTGCGGGCGGAGGGCGAAGTACAGGTTCGGGAGCGCGAGGATGAAGAACGCCAGCAGGAACAGCAGGAACGCGTAGAAGCCGGCGGTGTAGCGGCGCAGGAAGACGTCCTCGAGCCCCAGGCTCCGGAACCACAGGAGGTCGGTGAGGAAGCCGACGAGCGGGCCGAAGATGAGCGGCAGGAGGAACACCGCGAGGACGACGATCGTGATGAGC
>JANXXG010000132.1 GCA_025350745.1 Chloroflexota bacterium
GGATTCAAGGCGCTGCAGCTGCCGCGGAGCGTCGCGACGGTCGAGAGCCGCACGCAGTTCTCGGGCGTGACCGGCCTGACGCCGACCGCGCTCAGCGACGGCTTTCGGGATCTCTATCGCTTCACGGATGGACGGGCGCTCTTCATCATCGAGTACCCCGATCTCACCAACGGCGCGCTCATGACGCCGGGAGGGACGCCCGGAGTCCCGTACACGATCCGGGGCGTGAAGGGCCAGGCGTATGCGACGGAGTCGACGAGCATGCCGCTCATCGTCGGTTGGGTCGCGGATGGGATGCAGTACCACGTCGGCGGCGCCGGCTTCACGGCCGATGAGCTGCTGAGGTTCGCTGAGGCGCTCCGTTAACCTGCGCGAACCGAAGGTGGAGGGATGATCCAATGACTACGGTGAAGGCCGCGCTCGTGCAGGTCGCCTGGACGGGCACCAAAGACTCGATGGTCGAGCAGCACCTCACGCACATCGACGCGGCCGCCAAGCAGGGCGCCCAGGTGCTCTGCCTCCAGGAGCTCTTCTACGGACCGTACTTCTGCCAGGTCGAAGACCGGAAGGGCTACGCGTACACGGAGAAGATCCCCGATGGCCCGACCACGAAGCTCCTTCAGGAGAAGGCCAGGCAGCACAACATGGTGATCATCGCGCCGATGTATGAAGAGGATCAGCCGGGCGTGTACTACAACACCGCCGCCGTCATCGACGCGGACGGCAAGTACCTCGGGAAGTACCGGAAGACCCACATCCCCCATCTGCCCGGCTTCTGGGAGAAGTTCTACTTCCGCCCCGGCAACATGGGCTATCCGGTGTTCGATACCGCGGTCGGCAAGGTCGGCGTGTACATCTGCTACGACCGTCACTTCCCGGAGGGCGCCCGGATGCTCGGGCTGCACGGGGCCGAGCTCGTGTTCATCCCATCCGCGACATCGCGCGGCCTCTCGATGCACCTGTGGTTCATCGAGCAGACCGCGCACGCCATTGCGAACGGTTACTGGGTCGGCACGATCAACCGGGTCGGCGTCGAGGGCGAGTTCGGCAAGAACGAGTACTACGGGTCCTCGTATTTCGCCGATCCGCGCGGGAAGATCATCGCGCAGGCCTCGGACAAGGAGGAGCAGCTGCTCGTGTCCGACCTCGACATGGATCTCGTCCGTGAGGTCCGCGACACCTGGCAGTTCTATCGCGACCGCCGTCCCGACATGTACGGGGACGTGTCAGCGCCCTAATGCCGGTCCGTCCAGCGCTCAATTACATCGGCGGGTCGTGGGTCGGTTCGTCGTCCCACGCGACCGTTGAGGACCGGAATCCTGCGCGGACCAATGAGCTCATCGCGAATGCCGCAGCTTCGACCGCTGACGACGTCCGTCACGCGATCGGCGCCGCCGAGCGCGCGTTCCCGGAATGGCGCGCGACGCCCGCACCGCAGCGCGGCGACATCGTGCGGAAGGCCGCGGATCTCATGGAGCGCCGCCGCGAGCAGCTCGCGCGACTGTGCACGCAGGAAGAGGGGAAGGTCCTCGCGGAGTCGTACGCCGAGGTGGACCGGGCGATCGCGAACGTTCGCTTCTCCGGCGGCGAAGGGCTCCGGCTGACCGGCGAGACCATCCCATCGGCCCAGCGCGGCACGCTCATCTACACGAGGCGCGATCCGCTCGGCGTCGTCGCGTGCGTGACCCCGTGGAACTTTCCGATCGCAATTCCGGCGTGGAAGATCGCGCCCGCGCTCGTGTGCGGGAACACCGTCGTGTTCAAGCCGGCGTCGCTCACGCCGCTGTGCGCGACCGAGGTCGTCCAGTGCTTCATCGACGCGGGCCTGCCCGACGGCGTGCTCAACCTGGTCCTCGGATCCGGTGAGGCGCTCTCGGCCGCGCTCGTCGATGACGAGCGCATCAAGGCCATCTCGTTCACCGGATCGTCCGCGGTCGGTCGCGCGCTCTACGCCCGCGCCGCGCAACGGTTCTGCAAGGTCCAGCTCGAGATGGGCGGGAAGAACGCGGTCATCGTCCTGGCCGACGCCGACCTCGACAAGGCCGCTGAAAGTGTCGCGAATGGCGCGTTCGGCGCGACGGGACAGCGCTGCACGGCGACGAGCCGCGCGGTGGTCGCGAAGCCGCTGCTCGCCGAATTCGTCCGGCTGCTCGGTTCGAAGGCGGATTCGTTCATGCCCGGCGACGGCATGACCGAGGGCGTGAAGATGGGACCGCTCGTCGACGCGTCGCAGCTCGAGAAAGTGCGGGCGAAGATCGCCGAGGGGAAGCGCGAAGGCGCGACGCTCGCGCGGGACGGGAGCGATGCCGGGATCGACGGCGGCTATTTCGTCGCACCGACGATCTTTACCGAGGTCGACCCGAGGATGAGCGTCGCGCAGGACGAGATCTTCGGGCCCGTGGTGAGCGTGATCGCGGCCGACGGCCTCGAGTCGGCGCTCGAGAAGGCCAACGCGATCGGGTACGGCCTTTCGTCGTCCATCTACACGCGCGACCTCCACTCTGCGTTCCGCTACGCGGAGTCGTCGGAGGCGGGGATGCTGCACGTGAACCTGCCGACGCTCGGTGGGGAAGCGCACGTGCCATTCGGCGGGGTCAAGGATTCGGGCTTCGGCGATCGCGAATGCGGCACTGCGGCGTTCGACTTCTTCACCGAGCTGCGAGTCGTGTACGTCGGGTATTAGCTGCCCGGAGTGCGGCGCCGTCGGCGCGGCGACGGGCGAGGCCTGTGAGCTGCGGTTCCAAGGGCTCGGCACGGAGCGGTTCGACGACTCGGAGCTCGCCTCGGACTGGCGGCTCGTCGTCGACTGCTACTCGCTGCAGCACGACCGGTACATCCTGTCGGGCCGGTCCCTCGCCGCGCACCTGACCGGCGTCTGCATCGCGCTCGAGCACGGTGGCGATCCCGCGCTCCTGCGCCTGGTCCAACAGTGGCTGAGCCGCACGCGCGAGCTGGAGAAGCCGGCGGTCCTCGAGCACCGCGGCGACGTCACGATCAACGAGGTCATCGCCGCGGCGCCCGAAGAGCGGCATGACGTGGTCCTGCGGTGGGCCGCATCGTCATGGGCGGCGTGGTCCGGATATCAGGAGCAGGCGCGCGGATGGATCGCGGCCGCGCGCGCCGCGCCGGCGGGC
>JANXXG010000146.1 GCA_025350745.1 Chloroflexota bacterium
GCCGCTGTTCGAGCTGCCGCTCGAATACCGGGGCGCTCACGCGCTGCTCCGCTCCATCGACACGCCGCTGACGACCGTCCGTACCGTGGCCCCATCACTCGAGGACGCCTATATCAAGGTGTTGGCGCGCTCATGATGCGCACGACGGCGCTCAACTCGGTCCTTGCGCTCGCCCAGCGAGACCTGACCAAGCTGTTGCGCGACCGCGCGCGGCTCATCACGACCCTCATCTTCCCATTCATCTTCATCGGCGCGCTCGGCGGGACGCTTTCCGCGAACTTCGGGCGTTCGCCGGGCTTCGACTTCCTGACTTTGACGTTCACCGGCGTCTACGCCCAGACCCTGTTCCAGAGCACTGCGATGGGGATGATCTCGCTCGTCATCGACCGCGAAAATGACTTCAGCCAGGAGCTCTTCATCGCGCCGGTGTCGCGCTACACGATCGTGGCCGGCAGGATCCTCGGTGAGACCCTCGTGGCCCTGCCGCAGGCGTTGGCGATCCTCGTGTTCGGGCTCGTCATCGGGATCCCGCTGCCGCCAGAGAAGATCCTGGTGCTCATCGTCACGGGGGTCATCGTCGCGTTCTTCGGCGGGGCCTTCGGCGTGCTGGTGCTGGCCTTCCTGAACAACCAGCGCGCGGCGAACCAGGTCTTCCCGTTCATCTTCCTGCCCCAGTTCTTCCTCGCCGGGGTGTTCACGCCGATCCAGGTGATGCCCTGGTACCTCGAGGTCGCATCGCGGATCGCGCCGCTCCGCTACGCCGTCGACTTCGTCCGCGGCGCCTACTACCTCGGCTCGCCGGACTACGACCACGTCGTGCTGCAGGGGCCCGCGGCGAACCTCGCCGTGATCATTCCGGTGTTCGTCGTGTGCCTTGTCGTCGGCACGTTCTTCTTCGTCCGCTCCGAACGGAACCGCTGAGCGCCGAGACCTCAGGTCGGAGGAGGTACCTCTCATCCACGTTGATGAGGTACCCCATCCGACGTGATGACCGTGTCGTCGCGGAATGGTGTCGGACCACTGGTATCCCCCGAACGGGGCGTCCCCCGGCCTAGCCCGAGCGGTACAACTCTGCCGTCGAGCAGGGGAGCCAAGGAGGGTGAGCCGGGCGTGAAGAAGATCGTCGCCGATGTCTACATCTTCGCGGTGGTCGCGGCGGGGGCCGCGTGCCTCGTGGCCGCGTCGCTCGGCGTAAAGGTCGCCAGCCTCGACCCGCTCATGTTCGTCCTGCTGCTCGGGCTGGCCGCCGCCGCGCAACGAAACCCGATCATGCTGTTCCGCTCGAGCGCGATCTCCATGTCGTTCGCGGTCAAGGTCGCGGCATACGTCCTCTTCGGTCTTGGCGTGGCCCTCTGGGTGAACGTGGTCGTCGCCGCGGTCAACGCCTTCACCCCCAAGCCGAAGCCGATCCGGAAGGCGGCCTTCAACTTCGGCCAGCTCTCGATCTCGACGACGCTCGCTGCGACGACGTATGGCCTGGCCGGCGGACGGATCGCACCGGCCGATGTGCCAAGCACGGTCATCGCGGTCGCGGTCTCGGCGGCGGTCTACTTCCTTGCGAACTCGACCCTGACCGCGACCGTCATCTGGCTGACCTCAGACGCGAAGTTCCTTTCTGTTTGGAAGCAGAACTTCAGCTGGATGCCGGTCAACTATCTGGCCACCGCGGTGAACGGCGCGGCCCTGGCCCTCGCGTACGAGGCCCTCGGGATCTTCGGCGCCGCGGTGTTCGTCCTCCCGCTTGGGGTCGCGTGGTACTCGTTCAAGCTGTACGTGGCGAAGTCGAGCGACATGCAGGTGGAGCGGTCCAAGATGAACGACCTCAACCGCCTGTTCGAACAGACCAATGCGCGCCTCGCCGACGCCCACATCTCCATCGTGGGTGCGCTCCTCGGCTCGCTCGAGTCGAAGAGCCCGGCCGGCACATCGCGGGTCGCCGCGACCATGTACCGGTCGGTCGCGACCGCGAAGCGCCTTGGACTCGATCACATCGCCGTCGAGGCGGTCCAGCTTGGCGCGCTCTTCCACGACCTGGGCAAGATCGCCATCTCGGACACGATCCTTCACAAGCCCGAGCGCCTAACGGACGGGGATTGGGCTGAGATCCGCGCACATCCGATCATCGGTGCGAGCCTCCTGGCGCAGATGCCGGAGCTCGACCACATCCGTCCGCTCATCCTGTCTCATCACGAGCGATTCGATGGCCGGGGCTACCCGAACGGCCTGAAAGGGGACGCGATCCCGCAGGCGGCTCAGATCATCGCGGTCGCCGATGCGTACGAGGCGATGACCACACCCCGCGTCTA
>JANXXG010000159.1 GCA_025350745.1 Chloroflexota bacterium
CCCAGGGCGACAAGGCCCGCGAGGCCCAGGCCGCGGGTGCGGACGAGGTCGGCGCCGACGATCTCGCCAAGAAGATCGAGGGCGGCTGGCTCGATTTCGACGTCGCGATCGCGACGCCGGACATGATGGGCGCGGTCGGAAAGCTCGGGAAGGTGCTTGGCCCGCGCGGCCTGATGCCGAACCCGAAGTCCGGGACGGTGACGTTCGACGTGACCAAGGCGGTCAAAGAGGCGAAGGGCGGCCGGATCGAGTTCCGGGTCGACAAGACCGGCGTCGTGCACACGGTCGTCGGGAAGTCGTCGTTCACCGAGCAGGCCCTGCTGCAGAACCTCGCGACCCTGATGGACGCGATCAACCGGGCCCGACCGGTCGGGCTCAAGGCCACCTACATCGAGAGCGTGTACCTCACGAGCACCCAGGGCCCGAGCGTGCGGCTCGACCTCAACGAAGCAACGACGCTGGCGGGTCGCGCCGGCAGCTGATCACGCAGGGGCTCCGCCCCTGCCACCCCGTATAATGGGGACAGTTTCATAGCCGTAGAAGCAGGTTCCCGAGCCGCGGCCACACCGGTCGCGGGCAGGGCTTGAATCCGCCGAGAGGCGGAGCCAGCGGAGGCAAGGACCGGCGCGGAGCATCGCTCCGGGTATGGCCTTCGTCCTCCTCGGGACGAAGGCTTTTTCGTTACCGAAAGCGGCCCGACCGGAAGGAGGAGACATGGCAAAGGTCAAGACCGGACCCAAGACCAAGCGCAAGGGCGGCGGGATCCCCGCGAAGGCGAAGGCCGTCACGGGGCTCCAGCAGGAGCTCGAGAACGCGAGCGCGGTGATCGTCACCGAGTACCGGGGGCTCACCGTCGCGGAGCTGCAAGAGCTCCGCCGCAAGCTTCGCCCGCGCGGCGTCGAGTACCACGTCGTGAAGAACAGCCTGTTCGGCCGTGCCGCGGATGCAAGCGGTCGTGGGGCGCTGCGCACCCTGCTCACCGGCCCGACAGCGGTGGCGCTCGGCAACAGTGACGAGGTGGAATTCGCGAAGGGGCTCATCGACGAGACGCGGACCTACAAGACCCTGAAGATCGTCGGCGGGTTCCTTGGCGGACGCACGATGAACGCGAGCGACGTGCAAGCGCTTGCCAAGCTTCCCGGCAAGCTCCAGCTCCAGGCGATGCTCGTCGGGAGCCTGCAGGCCCCGCTCGCGCAAGTGGTCGCGGTCCTACAAGCCCCACTCGCGCAGCTCATTCGCATTCTCGAAGCGAAATCACAGAAAGCGGCATAGAGGAGATTTCTCATGGCAGTTGAGACAGAAAAGTTCGACAAGCTGGTCAAGGAGATCGAGGGTCTCTCGATCCTCGAGATCGCGCAGTTCGGCAAGTTCCTCCAGGAGCGCTGGGGCGTGTCCGCAGCTCCGGTCGCCGTCGCGGCGGCGGGCGGCGGCGCAGGTGCGGCAACGGCCGAGGCGGCCGAAGAGAAGACCGAATTCACCGTGATCCTCAAGGAGGCCGGTGCCTCGAAGATCAACGTCATCAAGACCGTTCGCGAGATCACCGGCCTTGGCCTCAAGGAGGCCAAGGACCTGGTCGACGGCGCGCCGAAGCCGGTCAAGGAGAACGTTGGTAAGGACGAGGCCGCGGCGATCAAGAAGAAGCTCGAAGACGCTGGCGCCACGACCGAGACGACGTAGGGAAGAGTGCGAAAAGGGCCTGAATTCAGGCCCTTTTCGCATCGCGCGCGCCCATCTTCGGTAGCGGCCTCGGTCGCCTGCCTGCCTGCTGAGAGGGTGGCGCTAGAGTTCCCCGAGCGGGACCGCCTCGGCGGGATCGCGAAAGGTGCCGGACCGGGACCACGCAACGGGCGGGGTCCCGGTCTTGGTTTTCCAGCGGTCTTATCGGGGAGCTAGACCAGGTACGAGCCGAGCGAGCGCCCGTCGAGGAATCGCGCCCCGGCCTCGCGCCCGAGCAGCAGGGCGGTCTTCGCGAGGACCTCGGCTTCCGCGCCGGTCGCCGCGAGCACCGAGACCTCGACCAGATCGGTCTCCGCCGGCAGGCCGGTGCGCGGATCGATGAGATGGTGCAGCCGCGGGCCCCAGCGCCGGCCCTCGGTGCCGCTCGTACCGGCGCCCATGTCCCGGAGCAGCACGGTCGCCGTACCGAAGCCGACCGGCCAGCCGTCTCCGTCCGGCCCGCCCCCGCGCGCGCAGAGGTCGCCCCCGAGGTTCGCGAGCGCATTCGGACCGATCCGCTCGGCCGTGCGATCGGCCAGCCAGCCTTTCGCGATGCCGCCGAGGTCGA
>JANXXG010000172.1 GCA_025350745.1 Chloroflexota bacterium
CGGCGGCGGCGCGGGGTAGCGCGCGAGGGCGGCGACGGCACTCCCATCCGGGCCTTCGGCGCGAACCAGCTGCTCGAGGAGGATCTTCACCGTCATCGGCAGGCGGCTGAGGTCGCCAAGCTGCGCGAGCGGCACGTAGCGGGCCGCTGTGCCGGGGAGCGGCTCGGTCTTCGCGGTCATGCCAGCAGATCCTTCACGATGTCGCGCTCCTTCTCGAGCTCGGCGATCGTCGCCTCGACCTTGGAGCGGGCGAACGCGTCAAGCTTCACGCCCTGCACGATGTCGTAGCTTCCGTCACCCTTCGAGCGCAGCGGGAACGACGAGACGATGCCGCGTTCGACGCCGTAGCTGCCGTCAGAGACGACCGCCGCGCTGAACCACTCATCGCCGGGCGTGCGGTTCACCAGACTCTTCACGTGGTCGAGGATCGCCTGAGCGGCCGAGAACGCGCTGGACGCGCCGCGGGCCGCGATGACCGCCGCGCCGCGCTGCTGCACCGCAGGAATGAACTCGGTCTCCAGCCACCCGCGCTCGACGGCCTGATCCGCCGGCTTGCCGCCGACGGTCGCGTTCGTGAAGTCCGGGTAAAGCGTCGCGCTGTGGTTCCCCCAGATCGCCAGGTGCGCGACATCTTTGCTGCGGAGGCCCGCTTTCGCCGCGAGCAGCGACACCGCGCGGTTCTGATCGAGGCGGGTCAGCGCGGTCCAGCGGTCCGCGGGCACCGTGTCGCCCGCGGCGTGGCGGGCGATGAGGCAGTTCGTGTTGCACGGGTTGCCGATCACGACGACGCGCACGTTCTTGGAGCCGTGCTGCGCGATCGCCTTGCCCTCCTCGACGAAGATCGGTCCGTTCTTTCGGATCAGGTCACCGCGCTCCATGCCCGGGCCGCGCGGGACGCTCCCAACGAGGAGGACCCAGTCAGCGTCGTGGTGGCTTTCGGCACGGTCGCCGCTCGCCGATACGTTCGCGAGAAGCGGGTACGCGCCGTCCTTGAGCTCCATCACGACGCCCTTGGCCTTCTCGACCATCGCCGGGATGTCTGATAGGCGGAGATCGATCTCAGTATCGGGGCCGAACATCTCGCCGGCCGCGATGCGGGGGAGGAGGGCGTATGCGACCTGGCCGGTCGCACCGGTGACGACGACACGGACTGTGCTCACGGCGTGACTCCTTCTCTCTTGCTGTGCGGCCTACGCGGGCTTCTTCGCGTCCGCCCCGCCGTAGACCGCCTCGGCCTCGATCTCCACCTGGATCCGGGCGTCGATGAAGTTGACCTGCACGATGGTGGTCGCGGGCAAGATGTTCCGGAAGAATTCGCCGTGGACCACCGCGACGCTTTCGATCGACGCGGTGTCGGCGACGTACACCCGGGTCATGATCGTGTCCTCGATCCGGCCCCCGAGGTCCTCGATCGCCGTCTTGATGATCTGCAGCGCGCGCTGGGTCTGGTCCACGACACCGCCGCTCAGCGGCGTGCCGTTCTCGTCCAGCCCTGCGGTGCCCGCGACGCGGATGATGTTGCCGTGGCGAATGGCCCGCGAGTAGCCGAACTGGAACTCGAACTTCGTCTTGGTGCTGTGCCGCCAGCGGACCGGATTGTTGGCGTCCTGCTCAGGCATGGATGGCCGCCAGCTGCTTGATCACCGCGTCGGCGAACTCCTTCGTGCCGACCGCGGTGGGATCGTCGCGCTCGGGCTTGAGGTCGTAGGTGACGTCCTTGCCGATGGCGACCACTGCCGCGATCGCCTGCTCCAGGCGATCGCCCGCTGCGCGCTCGCCGATGTGCCGGAGCATGAGCGCGCCGGCCAGCATGAGGGCCATCGGGTTGACCTTGTTCTGCCCGGCGTACTTGGGTGCGGACCCGTGGATCGCCTCGAAGACCGCGACGCCGTTCTCACCGATGTTCGCCCCCGGCGCGACGCCAAGACCGCCGACAAGACCCGCGACCAGGTCGCTCACGATGTCGCCGTAGAGGTTGGGGAGGACGAGGACGTCGTAGAGCTCGGGTTTCTGGACGAGCTGCATGCACATGTTGTCGACGATGCGGTCCTCGAACTCGATCGCCGGATAGTCCTTCGCCACCTCGCCGGCGATGCGGAGGAAGAGCCCATCCGTGAACTTCATGACGTTCGCCTTGTGGACCGCCGTCACCTTTGTGCGGCCGTTCGCCACGGCGTACTCAAATGCGAACTTGACGATCCGGCGGCTCCCCATTTCCGAGATGTACTTGATGGAGATCGCGGCGTCCTCACGCATCTTCGTCTTTGCAGCCTTCTCGATCACGGCCCGGACCTCGGCGAGCTCGGGGGTCCCGAGGTCGAACTCGATCCCGGCGTAGAGGTCCTCGATGTTCTCGCGGACGATGACCAGGTCGATGTTCCCCATGGGCGTGCGTACGCCGGGATAGGTCTTCGCCGGCCGGAGGTTCGCGTACAGGTCGAACTCCTTGCGCAGCGCGACGTTCACCGACCGGAAGCCCTTGCCGAGCTCGGTCGTGAGCGGGCCTTTGAGGCCGACCTTGTTGCGCTTGATCGAATCGAGCGCGGCCTGAGGGAAGGGGGTGCCGAACTTCTCGATGGCCGGCACGCCGATCTCCTGGCGGTCCCACGTGATCTGGACACCGGTCGCTTCGATCGCCCGGATGGTGGCCTCGACGATCTCGGGGCCGGTCCCATCACCGGGGATCAGGGTCAGCGTATGGACGGTCATTTGCGGCTCATCGTAGGCGCGTCCGTCGCCATAGAACAGTCCTATCGACTTGCTATCACCATAGAAATTTCCTATACCTGAGCAGTGGAGCTCGGTCAGGTCGAGGCGTTCGTCGAGGCGAATCGCCGCGGAAGCATCAGCCGCGCCGCGGACGTCCTCGGATTGACCCAACCCACCTGCACCGCGCGGCTGCACGGTCTCGAGCGCGAGATCGGGGCCCAGCTGCTGGTACGCGGACGGCGCGGCGTGTCACTCACGCCGGCGGGGCGGCGCTTCCTGCCCCGCGCCATCGCCGCCATGGAGTCGTTGCGTCGCGGCGCAACAGAGGCCAAGGCCGGGAGCGAGGCCCGCGGCGGCCTCCTGGCGATCGGGCTCGCGTCCGACCTCGCGCTCTACCTGGCGCCTCGGGCGCTCGCGCGCTTCGCGGCTCGTCATCCCGCGGTCGAGCTGCTCGTGCGCAGCGGCCATTCACGGTTCGTCGCCGATCTGTTGCGGTCCGAAGAGGTCGAGCTCGCCGTCGTCAGCCAGCTGGTGCTCCTTCCTGACCTCGCCTCGCGGCCGCTCTTCACGGAGAGCGTGCCGGTGGTGGTCGCCCCGGCGCATCGCTTCGCCAAGCGCACCTCGGTGAAGATCGACGAGCTCGCCCAAGCGGGCCTCGTGGTGCGGGACCCGTCCGCGTTCCTGCGGACGATCACCGTCGCGTTCTTCGCCGCCGGTGATACCGCGCCGCGCATCTTGATGGAGCTCGATAACACCGAGGCCTGCAAGCGCGTGGTGCTCTCCGGTCTCGGCGCCGCGCTCCTGCCGGAGATGGCCATTCGGAGCGAGCTCGCGCGCGGAGATCTCGTGCAGCTCCGGGTGGACGGTCACCCGCCGCCGAAGCGCGCCATCCACGCGCTCACGCGCCAGGGCGCCGAGCTCTCCCCCGCGGCGAACGCTTTGCTACGGTTGATGAGCTGATGGACCTCTCTGCGGTCATTGCGATCGTCTTCATCGATCTCGCGCTCTCGGGCGATAACGCGCTGCTCATCGGCATGGCCGCTCGGCGCCTCCCCGACGCGCAGCGCCGCCGGGCGATCCTGCTCGGCGGGCTGCTCGCGGTCGTGCTGCGGATCGTCGCCGCCGCGATCGTGTCGGTGCTGCTCGCGGTCCCGTACCTGCAGCTCGCCGGCGGTGTCGTGCTCGCGGTCATCGCCTATCGGCTCGTCCGACCGGGCGCGATCGACGCGCACGCGACGGTGCGACCGGCCGGCACGCTCCGTGAGGCGATCGTCACCATCATTGTCGCCGACGCGGCGATGAGCATCGAGAACGTGCTCGGAGTGGGAGGGGCCGCGCACGGAGACCTCCCGCTCCTTGCATTCGGGCTCGTGATCTCGATCCCGATCGTCCTCTTTGGCAGCGGGATCATCGCCGGCGTTCTCGATCGAGCACCGCGCCTGATCTGGCTCGGGGCGGTCGCGCTCATCTGGACCAGCGCCGACATGATCCTGAGCGACCCCGCGATCGAACCGCACGTGCCGGATCACATCGCCCCACTTGCCTTGAGCGCGGTCCTCGCCCTCCTCATCTTCGGACTCGTGCAGGGTGCACTCCTCTTGCGCCGACGAGCGGCATGACGTCTAATTCGGTCCAATGACCCGAGCAGCTGCGGCGTGCGCTTCGTCTTTCCGAATGCACCGCTGCGCCTGCGTCTGTCTCTAGGCGGCGAGACCGGAGCCCCGGACCCTCGGCGCCAGGCCCACGGAGCATCACCGCTCCGCGCGACCGCACAGAAGATAGAAAATGAAATGAAGGTCATCACCCATGAAGCGTTCCGCTACGTATTTCGCGTTCGCTCTCGCGGTCCTCGTCATCAGCGCCGCCTGCGGCTCCACCGCCGCGCCGTCCGCATCGGGCGCGGCTGACCCGGCCCTCGCGGAGCTCCGGCTCGACTACGCGACCTACTCGCCGCCTTCGCTGGTCCTCAAGAAGCAAGGCTGGGTCGAAGAGGCGTTCAAGGGCACGAACATCAAATGGGTCTACTCGGCCGGCTCGAGCAACGCCCTCAACTTCCTGCAGGGCGGCGCGATCGACTTCGGGTCCACCGCCGGCTCGGCGGCGCTCCTCTCTCGCGCGAACGGCAACCCGATCAAGGCGGTCTACATCTATGAGCAGCCCGAATGGACCGCGCTCGTCGTCGCGAAGGACTCCACCGCGAAGAGCATCGCTGATCTGAAGGGGAAGAAGGTCGCGGCCCAGAAGGGCACGGACCCGTACTTCTTCCTCCTCCGCACCCTGAACCTGGCCGGGCTGTCCCAGGCCGATGTCCAGTACGTGAACCTCCCGCATGCCGAGGGCCGCACCGCCCTCGAGCGCGGCCAGGTCGACGCATGGGCCGGGCTCGACCCGCACATGGCCGCGAGCGAGCTCCAGGCCGGGAGCAAGCTGATCTACCGCAACAAGGACTTCAACACCTACGGCTTCCTCAACGGGCGCGAGGAGTTCGTGAAGAAGTACCCGGCCGCGACCCGGACGCTCATCGGGCTCTACGAGCGCGCCAAACAATGGATCAGCGACCACCCCGACGACGCGGCGAAGATCCTCGCCGATGAGGCCCAGATCGACCTCGCGGTCGCGAAGCGCGAGCTCGTCGAACGGATGAACTTCAAGACCTCGGGTGTGCCCGGCGACGCCCACATCGCCGTGCTCAAGGCCGTCGTCCCCATCATCACGGCCGAGCAGCTCGCGAACCCGGGCACCGATGTGAACAAGGCCGTGACCGATCTCATCGAGGGCTCGTACGCGAAGGCGGTCATCAAGTAGGAAGGCTGCTGCCCTGGCTGCTGCCCGTGGCGATCGTCGCCCTATGGTGGGGCTCCGTCGCCACGGGCATCTTCGCCGCATACCAGCTGCCGCCTCCGCCGGTCGTCATCGACGCGGCGGTCGGGCTCTGGGGTCGTGGTCTGCTGCAGCGCGACCTGCTCGCCACGATCGCTCGGGTCGCCGTGGGCTTCGCCATCGGAAGCGGCGCCGCGGTCGGCCTGGGGATCCTCACCGGTCTCTCTCGGCGCATGTCCCGGGCGGTCGAGCCGACCCTCCAGGCCCTGCGCACCGTCCCGACCCTGGCCTGGGCCCCGCTGTTGTTGCTTTGGCTCGGCATCGACGAGGTCCCAAAGGTGACGCTGGTCGCGATCGGCGCGTTCTTCCCGGTCTACGTGAACCTCGTTGCCGGCATCCACGACGTCGACCGGAAGCTCATTGAGGTGGCTCGCGTGTACGACCTCTCGGCGCGAGCGGTCGCGATCCGGGTCGTGATCCCCGCGAGCCTGCCCAGCCTCATGACCGGGCTGCGCCTCGGCCTGTCCCAGTCCTGGCTCTTCGTCGTGGTCGCCGAGTTCTTCGGTGCGTCGGCGGGACTCGGGTTCCGGCTCACCGACAGCCAGCAGTCGTCGCGCGTCGACCTCATGTTCGTCGGCTTGATCTCGCTCGCGATCCTCGGGAAGGTGACCGACATGGTGCTGCACGCGATCGAGGGCCGGACGCTCCGGTGGCGCGACACGCTCGCGACACAGGCACATCCATGAGCACACCGCTTCGCCTCAACGGCATCCGGAAGCGCTACGAGACGACCGAGGTCCTCGCGGGCGTGGACATCGAGGTCGCGCCGAGCGAGATCGTCGCCCTCGTCGGTCCCTCCGGCTGCGGGAAGAGCACCTTGCTCCGACTTGTG
>JANXXG010000181.1 GCA_025350745.1 Chloroflexota bacterium
GTCGAAGCTCGACGAGTCGTGGCTCGGCCGGCTCATCGACGAGCGCTTTGTCGCTGAGATCGCCGCGACCGGGATCGACCCGGCCGGTGAGAACGGCGAGTACCACTCGTTCACCTTCGCGGGACCGCTGTTCCGCGCGCCGGTCTCGTGGCGACCCGGCGCGCGACGCAACGAGGGGGACTTCGCGCAGCTCGATCTCGAGCTCAGCCCCGCCGGTTGAAGAACTCCACGACCCAGCGCCACTCGCTGCCATCGTCCGCGTTCCACCAGCTCTTCAGGATCCCGGCCTCGCCGCCGGGAAGGATCACCACGGCACCCGCGTCCGCATCCGTCGGCCAGCGATCCGTCCGGACCACGACGTCCCCGCGCCGCTCGAGCCGGGTCATCGGCAGATACACACCCTCGCGTCGCATCGGCTCGCCGCGGGCGACGATCCGATCGTCGCCCTCGCGCACCGTCACGGCGAGCACCGGCGGAGCCGCGTGCAGCCAGACGACATCGGTCGGATCGATGCGCGCGCGCGCGATCTCGAGGCCCGTCGCAGCCGCCTCGGGGTAGTAGATCTCCCATGTTTGGTTGGTCCGGTTGGTCTGGGGCGTCGTCATGGCCGGGGTGGCTCGTACGCGCGCCAGGCATCGAGGCCATGGACCGCTGACGGCCAGGCGATCTCGTCGAGCGGCGGGAGCTCGGCCTTGGGGAAGAACCGCGCCTCAGAAGCCTCGTCTGGCGCGATCTGGAGCGAGCCGCCGGTGATGTGGGCCCGGTAGTTCACGACGAGGATCGGGAATCCCGGCCGCAGCCAGACAGAGAGCAGACCATCGAGCGCGATCTCGAACCCGGTCTCCTCCTTCGTCTCGCGCACCGCAGCCTCCTCGGTGGTCTCGTCGTTCTCGACGAGCCCGCCCGGCAGGGCCCAGTGACCATCACGCGGGCCGTAATTCAGGCGGACGAGCAGGACCGCCCCGTCCTGTTCGACGATGGCGTTGGAGCCGACCTGCACGTGCGTGAAGTCGGCAAGGCCGCAGACGGTGCACGTCGGCCGCTCGCGCCCGTCGATGCGGGTGAGCACGAGCCTTGTGCCGTCGCGCGGGCAGAAGGTGAACGCGGTCGTCGCCACTAGGCCTTCGCCAGCCGATCCTTGAGGTAGTCGATCGACGTCACCGGTGAGGGGTCCGCGCCATTCAGCAACGCGACGTAGAAGGACACGTAATCGGTGAAATAGGTCATCTGCAGGATCTCGGACAACAGCGAGTCGCCATCGAACTGCAGGTCCTTGTGCGGGATCTGGGCCCGGTCGAGCAGCTCCTTCGTCACCTCGAATCGGATCTGGTGCCGCGGGTTGTCGCGGCGGCTGCGAAGGAGCAGGACCGTCTGCGCGTCGCGCGCGATCGGCGGGTGCGGGAAGCCGACGACGGCGTTGTGGTTGAGCTCGCTCATCACGTCGTAATGCGCCCAGTTCTTCGCGTTCTCGTTCCACTGGTCCTTGACCCGGCGCGCCATCACGCCCATCGCGCCAGCGCCGAAGACGACCGGGATCCGTCCGTACAGCTCGGCGGCGAGCTTCTTCGCGTCGTTGGTGCGCGCGCCCTCGTGCACGCGCTCCTCGAGCTTCGCGACGTCCTTGAGGGCCTGATCGATCTCTTTGCCCATGTCGCGGGCGAAGCCCAGCTTGCCGAGCACGCCGAGCACAAGGGTCATCGAGTACCCGAGCGCCGCGCGGGGCTGAGCGTGATAGCCGAACGTGATGAGGGGCAGCCGGAGGGTCTTCGCGTCTTCGGCCAGCTTGCCGCCGGTGGTGATCGCGAGGATCTTCGCGCCGCGCTTCTTCGCCTCTTCGAACCCCGACAGCGTCTCCTCCGTGTTGCCCGAGAAGGACGACACGATGACGAGCGAGTCGCGGCTGACGTACCCGGGGATGCCGTAGTCGCGGTGCACGTTGAGCGGGACCTTGAGCTCGTCCGCGAGCAGCGCGCCCGCGAACTCACCACCGATGGCCGAGCCGCCCATCCCGAGGATCGTGATGTTCCGGACGTCGCCATAGGCCGGCGGCAGGGTCGCGGCCTGAACGATCTTCCAGGCATCACGCACCTGGAGAGGCAGATCCTTGATCTTCGTCAGCATCTCGCCGGGGTCAGCCTTCTTGATCGCCTCGACGCTCTCGATCACCGATGTGTCCACTACGTCGCCTCCCGCACGATCTTCTCGCCCGCATCGAGCAGCGGCGCGAGCTCTGCCTGTGATCTCGTCTCCGCGTAGACGCGCACGAGCGGCTCGGTCCCGGACAGCCGGAGGAGTAGCCAGGAGCCGTCATCGAGGAAGAACTTCGTGCCGTCATTCGTGTCGAGCTGCACGATCCGGGCGACCGCCCTCCCGGCGAGGCTCGTCGGCTGCTCGCGGTCGAGCGCGGCCATGACCCGCTGCTTCACGTCGGGATAGGACGCGGCATCGACATGCAGATCCCGACGCAGATAGAAGGACGGGCCGGCCATCGCCATCAGCTCCTTGATGAGCTGCGACGGCGTCTTCTTCGTCTTCAGCATGAAATCGAGAATAAATAGATCCGCGACGATGCCGTCGCGCTCGGGCAGGTGCATCGCGAAGCCATACCCGCCCGACTCCTCGCCGCCGAACATGGCGCCGGTCTCCTGCATCTTCGGCCCGATGTATTTGAAGCCCACCGGGACCTCGTAGACCTTCACCCCGAAGCGCTCGCCGAGACGGTCGGCCATCGAGGTCATGTTCACGGTCTTCACGACAGGCTGTTTCAGACCGCGGATCTCGATGAGATACCACATGAGCAGCGCGTAGAGCGTGAGCGTCGTGACGAACGCGCCGTTCTCATCGCCGAGCCCGGCGCGGTCGGCATCGCCGTCGACCGCGAGACCCACGTTCGCCTTCTCCGCGGGGATGCGCGCGAGGAACTCGTTGATGTTCGGCGGGATCGGCTCGGGATTCACGCCGCCGAAATATGGGTTGCGCTCGCTGTGGAGCTCGATGACCTTTGTCTTGCCGCCACCGAGCAGCCGGGTGAAGTACCCGCCGGCCGAACCGTAGAGCGGCTCGCACACGAGGGTGTAGCCCGCGGCCTTGAACGCCTCGAGATCGAAGAGCTCGGCGACGTGCGACAGATAGTCGGGCGCCGGATCGAAGCGTTCGATGAGCCCTGCCTTGTCCGCGTCGTCGAGCTTGCGCCGCTGGATCTTTTCTGGCGTTGCCTCGAGTGGATGGATATAGGACTCGATCGCCTTCAGCATGTCGGGGCCGGCGGCCGCGCCGGTCTCGGCCTTCACCTTGAAGCCGTTGTCCTTGCAGTCGCCGAAGCGCCGCGCGAAGACGACGTTCGGGTTCGAGGGCCGGTGCGAGCCCGCCCCCATCTCGATACCGAGATAGCGGATCTCGTCCTCCACGAAACGTAAGGCGCACAGCGCCCGCGCCTCGGGGGAGGAGGCTTCCGCGCGGATGCTTTCGATCTTTCGAAGGAGCCCGGGCGACAGGCGCCGAGGGATTTCGAAGAGCGCCTCGCCCCAGGCCGCCACATCGGACCAGCTCTCGAACTCGCTGAGCTCGAGCGCCGG
>JANXXG010000239.1 GCA_025350745.1 Chloroflexota bacterium
GATGCTGATGGTCATCTTCGGCTCGCTCAACCTGGGCGCCTTCGGGAGGGTGTCTTTCGCGATCGATGACCAGGCCGGCAATGCGGCGAGCGAACAGCTCGTCGCGACGCTCGAGAAGATCGACACGTTGCAGGTGCGGCACATCGACAGCGAGACCGCGCTCCGCCAGCTGAAGCGGACCGAGCTGGACATGCTCGTGGTGATACCGAAGGACTTCGCGATCGCCCCCAGCCGCGCGTCGCAACCGGTCCCAACACTGACGGTCTACGGCAACCAGGCGCAGGCCCAACAGGTCGCGGTCGGCGAGTCCATCCTCCGTCAGCTCATCGACCAGCTGTCCTTCGCGGTGAATCAGACGGCGCCGGTCGTGACCGTCAAGGAACAGCAGGTCGAGGGCGTGCGCCAGCGTTACGTCGACTTCCTCGTGCCCGGCATCCTCGGTGTGAACGTGATGCAGCTCGCGATCTTCTCGGTGGCCTTCGCCCTGGTGGTGGATAAGCGCCGTGGGGTGCTGCGCCGGATCATGGCCACGCCGCTGCGCCCGGCGACCTTCCTTGTCGCACAGGTGCTCACGCGCCTCGTGCTCGCGACCCTGCAGGTGCTGATCCTCATCGGCGTCGCAGTCTTCTTCTTCGACGTCCACCCCTTGGGCGGCATCCTTCCGCTCGTCCTGGTCTCGCTCGTCGGCTGCGTCCTGTTCCTGACGATCGGGTTCGCCCTCGCGGGCTGGGCCGAGACGGAGAACCAGGTCCCGGCCATCGCGCAGCTCATCACCCTGCCGCAGTTCTTCTTCTCTGGCGTGTTCTTCTCGAAGAACGCGGCGCCCGAGCTCATCCGCCCGATCACGGAGCGCCTGCCGCTGACGGTCCTCAACGATGCGCTGCGGGAGATCTCGGTCCAGGGCGCGTCGCTCTGGGATGTGCGCCTCAATATCCTCGGTCTGCTGGTGTGGACGGCGTTCGGATTCGTGCTGGCGGTGCGCTTCTTCCGCTTCGACCGCTTCTAGCTTGCGGGAATAGTGCAGGGCGCCGATACGGAACGGCTCACGTTGGATCGCCAAGCACGTCACGGCAAAGCATGGCCCGGTCCGCGATCAGTTCGACGATCCGCTCCGCGAGAGGACGTTTGAGCGCAGCGACCTCCGGTGAGCTTGAGGCATCCGCAAATGCCTGCGGAGCCTGGATCGCAAGTTCGCGAACGCGATCGACGGTCGTCGCGGGATCGAGACCCAGATCCGCAGCAGCCCGTGGCCACGGATTTCTGCGCGGGTAGACCTGGTAGTCGTCTCCGACCTTCATCGCCAGACGCAGCTTCTTCTCGTGCGCGCGATATGGGAGTGCCGAAGCAACGTCGTAAATGGGCGCGAGTCGAACTTGGTCCGTCGCCAGTAGCAACGAATAGTTCTTGGCGTGGGCATCAGTACCGGCTATCAGCCAATTCCAGGCCAGGGCATCCACGAACCGACGAGTCGCATCGTCTGCCGCCTCGGCCGGCATGACTTGCCGGAATAGCGTCACGATGTCTTTCGCTGAAGGGCCGCCCTCGTTCTGATACTTCTTCGTAGGCGGGACGCCGAGTGCCTGGCACAAGTCCTCTTGATGGATCCTGGTGAGCCGCCCGCCTCTCGTCAGGCGGTCATAGCGCTCCACAACGATCGCCGTCTGGTCGTCAAATCGAGCCACACGGGTCTTAGCCACTGTCATGCCTAGGCGCCGCGCGGCGTCCAAACAGAGGTGCTCGTTGAGGTCGTGATCGTCAAAGCCGGTCACAGCAGGCTTCAGGATGTGACTGGTCGGAGTGGATCCGGATGGCACCCCCCAACGACCGTCTCGATAGAGCAACGCAGTCTTGGCTTGAGCTCCTGCAAGGCTGAACTGCCCGGTGAACGTACGCCCAAGCCACGAAGTCGAGTCTTCCTTTAGTTCGCGTAACTTCGCAGCCACCTGTTCGTCATCAAGCCATTCGACATGGCCTGTCCGTTTCAAGACGAGGTCTGCGTCCTCTTCGGGGCTGAAGCGAACGGCTCCCGCACAGTCGCGGCCTACTGGCGTTGCAAGTAGTGAGAAGGGAGTCGAGATCGACACATGGAACTCGCGACTCCACCGCGCCAGCACCGCCTCGTTGTCCGGCAGGAGGCCCCACAACCAGGGGGTGATCGCCTTGTCGGCGTGAGAACGAACTTCGAGGGGCATCGAAACTGAGAGCGGCGTCGCGTCGGGTCCGCGGCGGTAGTCGTCGTCATAGTCAAAACGGAGGCGACCGCCCGTCATCCGGGTGAGCGTTCCAGCGATGGCGTCGCCCATCACCACGAGCAGCGATCGGCTCACTTCTGGTTGTGCGCAGCGAGAAGAGCGTCGAGGTCCACAGTTCGCTTCGATCTGCGGCCCTTGGGCGTGTCGCACAGATCGAACGAGAGACCGAGGTGGGCCAGGACCTTTATGGCGAGGCCCAACTCAGCTGTGGTCTTGCCAGCTTCGAATTCGCTGATCCACTTGCGAGATACGCCAGCGCGCGCTGCAAGTTCAGCCTGGTTCAGTCGAAGATCCTGGCGGCGACCGCGTGCTGCAGACGCCACATCCCGAGTCGAATGAACGAGCACCTTGGCCCACCTCCTGATGTCACCGAACGGTTACAACGTACGCCTGTAACCGAACGGTGTCAATCGAGCCTTGTAACCGTGCGGTGACATGTGCCGGAGGAGCCGGGAGCAGGTCGAAGTTTCCGAGAGCGCGACAGCTATTCAACCAGACACTTGCGTCAGGGCCTCCTGCACCGCCCCGTGCACGTGCGAGCGGAAGCGGCCCCAGGCATCCCAGTTCGGGATCCCCGGAGCACCATCAGGAGGGATCCGTCCGAGCCGCTCGGCCACCGCGTCGAGCTCGAGCACAGGCATCTCGATGTAGGACTCGATCTGCTCGTGCTCGTCGAGCGGAACGATCGGCGCACCGCTCGGATCATCCAGCAGGAACGCGAAGGTGTGGAACACGGGCGGCCCGGCCGGCCCGTCGAAATACGTCAGCGCGGCGAGGAACCTGCCCGCTTCCAGCTGAAGGCCGGTCTCCTCCAGCGTCTCGCGGATGAGCGCCTCGAGGATCGGCTCGTCGCGATCGATGCCACCGGTCGGCAGCCGGTACGCGCCGCGGGGATAGAAGGTCTTGATCGAGAGGAGCACGTTCCCCGTCGGACGCCGGATCACCATGCAGACCTCGGCGAAGCGGGACGGGTTGCCGACCGGATCGAAGGCGA
>JANXXG010000240.1 GCA_025350745.1 Chloroflexota bacterium
CTGAGCCCGGTCCTCGTCGCGGCGACCATCGGCGTCGGCGGTGCGATCATCACCGAATCGACCCTCTCGTTCCTGGGTCTCGGCTTCCCGCCTGACCTTCCGACCTGGGGACGGATCCTGTTCGACGCGAAGGACTACATCGACACCTCGCCGCATTGGGTGATCATCCCTGGGGTGTGCATCTTCCTGACGGTGCTCTCGATCAACTTCATCGGTGACGGGCTCCGCGATGCGCTCGACCCGAGGAAGTCCAGCTAGCCCGACCTATCCCGCGCCCGACCCCACGTTCGACTGCTCGAGGTCCGCGGGCCAGAGCTGGGTCGCACCGCACTCCTGGCACTTCTCCGGCTTCGTGCTCGCGTGGGTGATCGTGCCGCAGGCCTCGCAGCGCCAATGCGGCTCACCACCGGGGCGGGGCAGGATCGTCTTCCGCCGGGCAAGGGCCTGCTTGATCTCGCCGAGCTCGTGGGCGACCGTGAGCGGCTCGAGGCCGGAGCCCTGCTGGTCGGCTTCGATGAGCCTCTGGATGAGCGCATCGATCCGCCGGTTCGCGTCATTGGTCCCTGGTCGTTCTTCCATGGCCCGAAGCCTCGCGATCCCCGTTCCAGGCGTCAAGACCCAGCCGTCATCCGGGAGCGGGGACCCTACGTACAGTTACAGAGCGACCAAAAGTGGAGGAAATCATGAAGCGTGCCCTTTGCGCGATCGCGGCGGCCGGGCTCCTGGCAGCCGCTTGCGGCGGTGCCGCCGCACCGGTGGCCACCTCGGCCCCGGTTGCGGTCAAGACCGCCGCCCCGACGACCGCCGCCCCGACGACCGCTGCACCGACGCCCCAGACGGTCTACGTGTTCACGGCGGACCTGTCAGCGGCGAACGAGGTCCCGCCAGTTGTCGATGCCGAGGCCACCGGCAGCGGCACCACGACCGTGACCCTGACGACGACCAAGGACTCGACCGGAAAGATCACCGCGGCCACGGCGAAGTTCGAGATCGCCCTCAAGGGCTTCCCGGCGACGACGATGATCACGATCTCGCACATCCACAAGGGTGGCCCCACGGTCGCCGCCGGCGTGGTGATCGACTCCGGAATGAAGGCGACCGAGCCGATCGCGCTCACCAGCGGCGGGACCTCCATCACGAAGGACAACATCACCGTCGCGCCAGACCTCGCGGCAGCGATCATCGCGACCCCCGCCGACTACTACTACAACGTCCACTCGGTGGTCCACCCGGGTGGCACCGTTCGCGCGCAGCTCAAAGCCAAGAGCTAAGCCCTCCGGTCCTTGCCTCTGGACGCGGCGTCCGGCCTGCCGCCGGACGCCGCGTTCGTCCAGGTGACGGCTAGGCTTCCGCGATGCCGTTCCTCGAGGCGCTGTTCGGACTCTCGCTCGTCGCGTGGGTCCTCAACGACGTGTTCAACACCGTGATCCTGCCGCGCCCTTCGCCGGCGAGATATCGGCCTGCGGGCATCCTCACCCGGTGGAGCTGGCGGCTCTGGCGTCGGTACGCCGATGCCCAGCGGAATCCCGATCGCCGCGAGCACCGGCTGGGCGTGTTCGCACCGGCGATCGTGATGACCCTGCTCGGGCTTTGGATCGTGCTGCTCATCGTCGGCTTCGCTGCGGTGCTGCTGGCGCTCGGTGACGGGGTGGCTCCGAGGCTCACCGACCTTGGCAGCGCGATGTACTTCGCGGCGATCTCGATGCTCACGATCGGGTACGGCGACTACGTCCCGGTGGCGCTCGGATCACGGCTGGTCGCGGTCGCGGCGGGCGCCGTCGGCCTGGGCATCTTCGCGCTGACGATCACCTACCTCTTCTCGCTGTACGCGAGCTTCCAGCGTCGCGAGGTGGCGGTGGTCACGCTGGACGCCAGGGCCGGAGCGCCGCCGTCGGGGCTCACCCTCTTGGAGACGTGCGCCGGCTTCGGCAGCGACGGGGAGCTGGAGGAGGTCTTCGACGCATGGGAGCGTTGGGCCGCCGAAGTCTTGGAGAGCCACCTGGCCTACCCGATCCTGCTGTTCTTCCGCTCGACCCACGACCACGAGTCCTGGGTCTCGGCGATCGGGGCGATCCTCGACGCAACGACGCTCCTCCTCACCGCCGTCGAAGGTGGCCCGCGGGGCCAGGCGCGCGCGACCCGGGCGCTCGGAAGCCATCTCGTGGAGGACATCGGGCGATCGTTCCGCTTCATGGACCGCCGCTCGACCGACCGGGGGCCGGGCATCGAACGGGTCGAATTCGACGACGCCCGCGCGCGGTTGGGAGCTGCGGGGTATGCCCTTGTCGCCGATGCCGACGCGGCGTGGGCCGCCTTCGCGCTGTCGCGCGCGGAGTACGCCGACGCGCTCAACGCGCTGGCCCAGTTCCTTGAGGTCCCGCCGGCGCAATGGATCGGCGACCGGAGCTACGTGCTGCACTAACGACCGGGTATCAGCTCTGCATCGGGCGTGCTGGCCCCATGGCAGCCGAATGGCACGATCCTTGCGAAACGTCCGGCGCAAGGAGGTGCATTGAGATGCTTTGGACGATCGTCGTCGTACTGCTCATCCTGTGGCTGCTCGGCGTCGTCGCACTGCCGACGGCCGGCGCATTGATCCACATCCTGCTCGTGATCGCGCTCATCGTCTTGATCTTCCAGCTGCTCAGCGGCCGCCGGACGGTCTGACGATCCCCTCGGGCAATGCACTGAAGGACCGCGGCTACGCCGCGGTCCTTCTGCATTGGGGCCGCTTGACCTGCCACCGCCGACTCGGTAACGTCGCATCTGCTCGCGCGAAGGCGCGAAGATCTCGAAAGGCAGGGCCGCCCGTAGCAATGGAACTTCTCAGCACATTCGTCCGCTCCGGCGCCACCGGGGCACGTCCCCGGATCACCCTGCCCACCACCGGACCCAGCTAGGGCACGTCGCTCAGCTAGACCACCGGACCGTGGGCATCGAGCCCACGGTCTTTTTGATTCCGGCGAGATCGCCGAAGGCAGTGGGCTCCCGTTCTCGTGTGAAAGGAGCCTTCGCAATGACCATCGCAGTCCGCCCAGCCATAGGCCCTCCTGCGGGCACGGATCCGGGTCAGGCGGGCCACGCCCGTCAGGCCCTCGAGGCTCGCGGCATCGTCAAGCGCTTCCGCGCGTCCGGCAAGGACGTGGTCGCGGTCGCCGGCGTCACGCTCTCGGTGGAGCGGGGCGAGATCTACGCGCTCCTCGGGGCCAACGGTTCCGGGAAGTCGACCCTCATCCGGGCGCTCTCGACGCTGCTCGAGCCGGACGAGGGCACCGTGACCGTGTTCGGGCTCGACATCCGAAAGGACGAGCTCGCCGTCAAGCGGTTGATCAACCGTGTCTCGGTGGAGGCGTCGTTCTTCAAGAAGCTCTCGGCGATGGAGAACCTCGTGTATGCCGGACGCCTGTACGGCGTTCCGGCGTCCGAGGCACGTATTCGCTCCCGGCAGATCCTGGTGCGGCTCGGCATCGCCGTCACGCGCCACGACGAGCCGCTCGAGAAGCTCTCACGGGGCATGCAGCAGAAGGTCGCCATCGCACGTGCGTTCCTCACATCGCCCGCGCTCCTGCTCCTGGACGAGCCGACGACCGGCCTGGACATTCGGAGCAAGCGGGAGGTCCAAACGTTCGTCCGGGATCTCCGTGACGAACACGACGCCACGATCCTGCTGACGACACATGACCTCGACGAGGCCGAGCGGCTCGCCGATCGGATCGGCGTGCTCCATGAGGGCCGGCTCGTGGTCGAAGGCACCGCGGCGGAGCTGATGGGTCGCCACGGCACCCGCGGCTCACTGGAGGATGTGTTCATGTCGATCACCGGACGGAAGATCGACGAGAACGAGCCGAGCGAGATCGCGGGCGAGAGATGATCGGAGAGGTCGCAACGCAGGCCGGCCTCGCCTACGCCTTCGTGGAGCGCGAGGTGGCGCTCATGAAGCGGTACTGGCTGTGGGAGCTGGTCTGGATCATCTACGGGATCGTGACGTCGCTCTCGGTCGCGTTCATCGGCATCGCCGCGCCCGTGATCTCGGGCAACGCCGTGGATCCGAGCACCACGTCGCGCTTCGTCCTCTATCTCCTTGTCGGCACCATCGCCTGGCGATTCATGGGGCTCGTCTTCGAGAACATCGCCGAGATCATCGCGTGGGAGCGCTGGGAGGGGACCATCGAATACACGTTCATGGCGCCTGTCCCGCGGCTCACGCACCTCGCGGGCATGGCCGCCGGCACGATCGTCCGGGCGGTCGTCTTCAGCGTCACGACGCTCTTCGCGGTCATGCTCTTCATCCCGGTCGATCTCTCGCACGCGAACGCTCTGTCCGCGGTGACCATGCTCGCCGTCGGCACGGTCGCGTTCATGGGCCTGGGCATCGCCTCAGCGGTATTCCCGATGCTCTGGACGGAGAAGGGTCTGCAGATGGCCTACATCGTCCAGGCGGTCGTCCTCCTCGTATCAGGGGTCTACTACCCGACGAGCGTCCTGCCGACGTGGCTCCAGGCGCTGTCGGTGATCTCCCCGGCGACCTACGTGATCGAGGGCATGCGGCGCGCGCTTCTCGACGGCGCGGATCTGTCCGCGCTCTGGCCGCTCGTCTGGCCCGCGCTCCTCGTGGGTGTGCTTTCCGTGCCGATCGGTCTTCGCGCGTTCATCGCGGCGGAGCGCTACGCGAAGCGCACCGGCCGCCTGAAAAGGAGTGGCTAGTGGCTGACATCACCGAAGGCGACGTGGATCCCGCGGCGAGTGACCGTCGCATGATCTCGACCGCTCGCCTGGACCTGCTGCTCTTCACGGCGCAGTCGCTCGAGGCTCTTCTCACGGGCCGCACATCGTCGATCGACGGCGTTGCGTTACCGGCCGACTGGGTCCGCCGGTCGGAGGGTGTGCTGCGCCGGCGTCTTGATCAGGTCTCACATGATCGAAGCTGCGAGCCCTGGCTGCTTCGGGCGATGGTGCGTCGTGACACGCGCACGTTCGTCGGTCGGATCGGATTTCACGGCGAGCCGGGGATCAACGCCCTCGGCGCGCCGGGCGCGGTGGAGCTCGGCTACACGGTCGAGCCCGAGCTCCGCCGCCGCGGCTTCGCCGAAGAGGCGATCCGCGGGATGATCGCCTGGGCCGAGGCGCGGTCGGTCTCGCGCTTCATGGCGTCGATCGGCCCGACCAACATCCCTTCACTGGAGCTCGCGGCGAAGCTCGGATTCACGCAGATCGCGCAGGTCATCGACGAAGAAGACGGTCCGGAGCTCGTGTTCGAGCTCCGGACGGATCGAGGCGGCCCGGCTGCGCGATAAACTGCCGCGCGATGACGGCCGCCAACGCAACGGGGATCCATCACCCGAAGCTCGACCCGGAGGTCCGCCGGCTGCTCGAAGAGGGACCGGCGCTGCCGGACCTGCGGTCCCTCACGCCGGCCGAGTTCCGCGCGGCGCCGCTGCTGCTCCCGACCGCACCTGAGGCGGTCGCCCGCATCGTCCAGCGCTCGATCCAGGGTCCGGCCGGATGGATCCGTCTCCGCATCTATTGGCCCGAAGACGCGGGACCGTATCCCGCGATGGTCTACCTGCATGGCGGCGGCTGGGTCGGCGGTTCGATCGACGGGTCCGACGGGTTCTGCCGCAGCCTCACGAACGTGGCCCGGGCGGTGGTCATCTCCGTCGACTATCGGCTGTCGCCCGAGACGAAGTTCCCCGGTGCGCTCGATGACACGATGGCAGTGCTGTTGTGGACCCGGGACGCTGCGGCAGAGCTCAACGTCGACCCAGGTCGGATCGGTGTCGGTGGGATGAGCGCGGGCGGGAATCTCGCGGCGGCCGCCGCGCTCGTCGCGCGTGATCGCGGTGCGCTCGCCATCGCCTTTCAGGTGCTCATCGTGCCGGTGCTGGACCGCCGCTGCGACTCGTCGAGCATGCGGGAGTATGCGGACGGTCCGAGCCTCACCGCTGATGCCATGCGCTGGTTCTGGGAGCAGTACCTCGAGCGTCCGGAGGACGGTGCGAGCCCATATGCGTCGGTGGCGGAGGCGGGCGACCTGCGTGCACTTCCGCCGGCGTTCGTCTTGACGGCCGGCTGCGATCCCCTCTGCGCCGAAGGCGAGGCCTATGCCGAGCGACTGCGCGACGCCGGCGTCGACGTGACCGTCCGGCGCTACGACGGGATGCCGCACGGCTTTCTGGGCTTCGCTGGGCTCGATGCCGCGAGGCGGGCGATGACCGATATCTGCGAGGCGATCCGCGCCCACCGCTGAGCCGAACCTACGATGACCGTATGGCGAGCGACGATGCAGACCGTGCGGACCGCGTGGCCGCGCTTCGTGAGCTCGCCGCCCTCCAGCGCGAGCACCGCGTCGATTCATCCGGTCGGTTAAGGGCAGCCGTGCTCGGCGCCAACGACGGACTGGTGTCGAACGTCAGCCTGGTCATGGGGATGGCGGGTGCGGCGCCCGGCCCCGGCGTCGTCCTCCTCGCGGGCCTCGCCGGGGTGGTCGCGGGCGCCCTCTCGATGGCGCTCGGCGAATACGTCTCCGTACGCGTGCAGCGCGAGTCCTTTGAGTCGCTCATCGCAAGTGAGAAGCGCGAGATCGCCATCCACCCCGAGCACGAGCGTCACGAGATAACGGTCATCTACCGGGCCAAGGGGATCCCCTCAGCGGATGCGGAGCGTATCGCCGAGCACGTCATGCGCGAGCCCGACGTTGCGCTCGACCTCATGGCCCGCGAAGAGCTCGGTCTGAATCCGGACGAGCTGGGCTCGCCCGTCGGGGTGGCGATCAGCTCGATGGTGGCGTTCGGATCGGGCGCCATCGTCCCGGTCATCCCGTTCCTGTTCCTG
>JANXXG010000265.1 GCA_025350745.1 Chloroflexota bacterium
GGACGCCTTCGGCGGTAAGAAGATCGGCACGATCGCACTCGTGCTCCTCGGTCTCACCGCCGGCCAGGGTGTCGTCTGGTACCAGGGCCAATTCCAGGCGCTGAACTTCATGACGATCTACCTGAAGCTCTCCTTCACGCAGGCGTACCCGATCCTGCTTTGGGCCGTCGCCCTGGGCACGCCGTTCTTCCTCGTGTTCGGCTGGCTGTCGGACAAGATCGGCCGCAAGGTCATCATCCTCGCCGGCTGCCTCATCGCAGCGGTCACATACCTCCCGATCTACCATGCGATGTACGACGCCGCGCACGTCGTGTACGACCCGGCCACCGGCCTGATCACGAAGGCCGACCCGAACACCCCGCTCCTCATCGGTCTCGTCTGGATCCAGGTCATCTTTGTGACGATGGTCTACGGGCCGATCGCGGCGTTCCTCGTCGAGTACTTCCGGGCGAAGGTCCGCTACACCTCGCTGTCCGTTCCGTACCACTTTGGGAATGGCTGGTTCGGCGGGCTCCTGCCGCTGCTCTTCACCTACCTCGTCGGTGCGACCTACCCGGAAGGCAGCAAGCTCTACGTGCCCTTCCTCAAGAACTTCATGGCCCTGCCGATCGATTCCAGCATCAGTCTGCGGCAGTTCAACACCACGAACGATCCCAACGGCAACATCTACCTCGGCCTCGCGTACACGATCACCATCGCGCTCATGACGGTCGTCATCGGGACGCTGTTCCTGAAAGAGCCGAAGAACGTGAAGATCTGGTCCGAGGTCGGTGGCGAAGAAGAGCCGGGCATGGCCACCGCGGCGACACCCGCCGACTAGGAGCCGATCACGGTTCGCAACGAAGGGAGGGCGGCGAGAGCCGCCCTCCCTTCTCGTTACTGCTTCTTCTCGAGCTCGATGTGGGCGGGGAGAACGACGTAGCCGAGCTTCTCGTTGATGCCGCGCATCGCCTTGTTGGGCTCATCGTTCGTCGTGAGCATTGCCCGAAGGCCGGCCTTCTTGGCTCCGGCCAGCATCGCGACCTTGAGGGCCGTCCCGAGTCCGCGGCCGCGGTAGTCGCGACCGGTGCCGGTCATGTACGTGTATCCGCGATCGGTCCCGGACTTTCCGGTCGAGGTGTATCCGGCGATCTTCTCGCCGTCGAGCGCGACTACGGTGGCGTCGTGGATGAGCTTGCCGCTCTCGACCATCATCTTGCGGAACTTGTCCCAGGGCATGTGCGGCATGGGCGAGGACCACGGCACGTCGTCCCACATCGGAGCGTCGGCGTCGTACAGGTCGCGCCAGAATCGCTCGGTCGAATCGGCATCACGCCCCGCGAGCAGTTCCGTGAGGCTGAGCACGTTGAGGCCCGACGCACCCACGCGATCGACCACGCCTTTGAACGGCGATGGTTCGAACGTCTGGACGTACACGTACGACTCGATCCGCCGTCCGATCTCCCGGTATCCGCGCTTCTGGGCCCACTCGAGCGCGCCTTCCCTCGAGGCGTCCGTTCCGGCGAGGATGCGCGGAGCCTTCCGGCGGCGCGCTTCGGCTTCCATGACCTCGAGCAGCACGCTGCCAAGTCCCTTCGTACGGTGGGCCCGCATCACGCTGACCCCGCCGTTCAGCGCGCCGTCGGGGCGGGGGAAGAACCCGGGTCCGATGTCGGTGCTCGCGACCGGCCGACCATCGCCGGTCCCAACGGCGACCCGGAAGAGCTCGTCAGGCGGGTTGAGCTTGTCCCAGTCGCGCCACTCGTCCGCCGAGCCGTGCTGCAGCTCGTGACGCTCGGCGTTCCGGTCCGCGACCCAGGGCTCTCGATCGCTGTCCCGGAATTCACGGGCTACGTATCCGCTCGGGAGCTTCGCGGTGATCGCTTCGAGCTGCGCCGGTGTCGGATCCATGCGCGGGAGCATCGGACCGCGGAGGCCGGAGCGCAACCGTCAACTGCGGCACACTTGGTGGACGCACGGGCGACCACTCGCGGGAGGTGTCAGGCATGGACCAGCAAGAGGATCGTGGCGACCCAGGTGGACGGCGGCCGATGGACCCGACGCGAAAGCTGCTGAAGGGGTTCGGGGTCATGGTCACCGACTACGAGGAGAAGACCGATGCCCTGCTCGGACGCTGGCCCGGCGCCACCACGGAAGAGCGGGCTGCGATCCAGAGCGAGGGTCTCGAGCTCAGCGCCGATCTCGCGCATTGGCTGCGCGAGGTCAGCGTTCACGTGCTCGAGCGGCAGGAGCGAGTGCTCAGCGGATTGCGCTGAACCGAGCCGCAGCCGTCGCCAGACCGTTACACACTCCTGCCGCTGGCATGCCCCTTGCCGCTCCTATGAGTGACCCGCGAGACGCGGGCCACAACAAGGAGGCTTTCTGATGCAGGACAAGATCAAGGGCGAAGGCAACGAGATCAAGGGCAAGGTCAAGGAAGAGGCCGGCAAGCTCGGCGGCGACAAGTCGACCGAGATCAGCGGCAAGATGGACCAGGCCAAGGGCGAGATGCAGGAAAAGGTCGGCGACGCGAAGCTCAAGGTCGACCGCTAGCCCCGTTTCGCGATCCCTCGCAACGCAAGCGCAGAATGGTCGTCCGTGAGGACGGCCATTCTCGTTCTGTGGGTCTCGCTCGTAGCCGCCTCGGCGTGCGCGCCCGCTGCAGCGGCTCTCCCGCCCGACGCTCCGGCCCCTGATCGCGCGCCCGTCGCCATCGCGGCGGCAGCCGAGGGCGAGCTCACCCTCGAGATCGCCGAGCTCATATGACACACCTGTGCGCTACAGGTGGTAGCGGGAACGCGGCAGCTCCCGGGCGTGACGGCCGTCACGTCCGATGCGCTCGAGCACAGGCTGGTCGTCCACTTCGATCCCGCGGTGACCAGCGGGCCGAGGCTCATCGCCCTGATCGACAAGGTGGTCGACGGCATCGATCGCTGATCTGATCCGCGCGGCCGTGGGCCACCACGCCGACGCGCTGGGGCATCTGGTCGGGATCCTGTCGTTCGCGCGGCCCCGGATCCGCGATGGCTGCTTCCTCTATGTGACCGATCGGGGTGTCGCACGCCTGCTCATCACGATGCGCGGGTACGCAGCGATCACCTTCGGCCACGTCATCATCAGTACCGCAGAGCCGAGCGACGGTCTGTGGCGACACGAACGCCGTCACGTCGAGCAGTACGAGCGGATCGGTCTTGCGTTCATCCCGCTGTACCTCTGGTTCATGCTTCGGCGCGGCTATCGGGCGCATCCGCTCGAACGTGACGCGTCCGGCGCGGCTAGGCTGTTCGACTAGATGAGCGAGCAGCGGTACGACATCGCGATCCTCGGCGGCGGGCCAGGCGGCTACGTCGCCGCGCTGTATGCCGCGGCGAAGGGCGCGCGCGTCGCGCTGGTCGAGCGTGACCGCGTCGGCGGGATCTGCGTCACCGTCGGCTGCATCCCGTCCAAGGCGCTCCTCGATTCCAGTCACGCCTACTGGACCACGACCCACGGGGAGGAGCACGGGATCGTCGTGCAGGGAGCGTCGTTCGTGCTCCCGAAGGCCGTCGCGCGCAAGGATGCGATCGTGAAGCAGCTCGTCGGGGGCATCGAGATCCTCCTCAAGGCGAGGAAGGTCGACCTCATCACCGGTGAGGGAACGCTTGTCTCGCCAGGTGAGCTCAAGGTGAAGGCTGCGGATGGCGAACGATCGGTGAAGGCGAACGCGATGATCGTGGCGACAGGCTCGAAGGTCGGGATGCCGCCGATCAAGGGTCTCGCCGAGGCGAAGCCGCTCGATAACGTCGGTGCGCTCTCGCTGCAGGACGTGCCGAAGCGGCTCATCGTCATCGGTGGTGGCGCCATCGGGATGGAGCTCTCGACCTTCTTTGCCGAGATCGGATCGAAGGTGACGGTGCTCGAGATGCTCCCGCAACCGATCGGGTACGCCGACCCCGAGCTCGTGCGCCTCCTGCTGCGCTCCCTCGCCCCCAAGGGCGTCGAGGTCAAGACGCATGCGAAGGTCACCGAGGTCGTCCGCAAGGGCAAGACGGTGACGGTGACCTATGAGATCGACGGCAAATCCCAGTCGATCGATGGGGACGAGGTCCTCCTCGGTGCCGGACGTGTGGCGAACTACAGCGGCGTTGAGAATGCCGGCCTCAAGACCGAGCGCCTCGGCATCGTCGTGGACGACCGTATGCGCACGAGCGTGAACGGGGTATGGGCGATCGGGGACTGCATCGGCGATCCGCGCGCGCCGAAGCTCGCGCACGTCGCGTCGACGCAGGGCGAGGTCGCGGTGGATGTCATCCTCGGCAACGACGCCAAGATGGACTACGACGTCGTGCCGAACGTCGTCTACACCCACCCGGAAGTCGCGACGGTGGGTCTGACCGAGGCGCAGGCGAA
>JANXXG010000382.1 GCA_025350745.1 Chloroflexota bacterium
CATCGACGACGCCCGGGCCTACACCCAGGCGAGCCCGATGAGGAGGAGCACGACCCCGATGCCGATGAGGATCAGGCTCCAGAGGACCCCGAAGGAGATGAGGGTGACGCCGACGCCGATCGTGACGGGCGACAGGCTCGGGGGCGGCATGTGGATCGGCTGATCGTGCCCTGCCATGGGCTCGAACTCTACCGGAACTCTCCGGTCACCGATTGGCGGGCGTCGAAACGCTGTCCTAGTGTTGGACGCGCATGCCATGGATGAACGACCCGCAAGGGCCGCTGTCCCGATCCATCGCCGACCTCTACTGGATCATGTTCGCCGCCGCCGTGGTGGTGCTCGCGATCGTCGTGGGCGCGCTCGTCGTCGCGGGCATCCGGTTCCGGGAGCGGCCGGGCCACCAGGCTCGCCAGTACCACGGCAACAATCTCCTCGAGCTCATCTGGACCGTCATCCCGACGTTGATGGTCATCTCGTTCAGCGTCCTGTCATTCCAGAAGCTCGCGTACGTGAACGATGTCGACAGCGGCGCCGCGATGACGATCAAGGCCGAGGGCAAGCAATGGGTCTGGGGATTCCAGTACCCGGCTGACGCGAAGTTCAAGCTCAGCGACGGGAGCTACCTGAAGGCGGCCGAGGAGCTGCACGTACCCGCCGGCCAGAAGATCAAGCTCGAGCTCAGCGCAGTGGACGTGATCCACGCCTTCTATGTCCCGAAGCTCGGGGGCCAGAAGGATGCGGTCCCCGGACGGACCACGACGATGTGGATCCAGGCCGACCGCCCGGGCAGGTACGTGGGCCAGTGCATCGAGTTCTGCGGTACCGGTCACGCTGACATGCTCATCACCGTCGTCGCCCAGAACCCGGCTGAGTACGCCGCCTGGCAGGAAGCGGCCGTGAGGCAGGCGAACCTGTTCAACGACCCGGCGGTCGCGACCGGCAAGCAGCTCTACACGACGCTCGCATGCGCCGGCTGCCACACCGTGCAGGGCCTCACCGGCGGCAAGGTCGGGCCCGAGCTCACCCACCTCATGTCCCAGAAGACGCCGATCGGCGGCATCGCGGGTCTCGACGTGAACGAGGCGAACCTCGTGAAGTGGGTCGGCAACGCGCCGGGTCTGAAGCCCGGGGTCGTGATGCCCGCATTCAGCAAGGCGTATGGCGGACCGCTCGACGATGCGCAGATCCTCTCGATCGTGAAGTTCCTCGAAACCCTGAAGTAGGGCTCACTTCACCTCGAGCGCGACCCGCATCCCCAGCTGATAGTGGCCTGCGATGTTGCACACGATGACGTACCTGCCTGGCGTCAGGTCCAGCACGAGCTTCCGCGATGCACCGCCGCCGATATTCAGGAGCTCGCCGACCTTCCCGGCCTCGCTGGCCTTCGCGGCCCCGTCGATCGGGAGCTTGTCCGCGTCGACGTCGCTCTTGAGGACCCTGACTTCGTGGGCCATCGCGGCGTGGTTGCGGATCCCGAACACGACGCGGCCTGCCGTGACCGTCGGGTGATCCGTGACGATCTTGAAGTCGCTGAGATCGAGGTACAGCCCAGGGACCTCGCCCGTGTCGGCCGGCGCGGCGCTGCAGGCGGAGGCGACGACCGCAAGAACGACTAGGACGGCGGCAACGGACCACCCGGGGCGCGACCGCCGGTCTCGATGTTCCGAACGACGCCCGTGACGCCGGACTGGCCGAGCGAGTCCTCCCGCGACGGCGCGCCACCAAGACGACCGCGCACGAACACGAAGATCAGGGGGCCGAACAGGATCACCAGCACCACGAGCGTCCATAGCCATTCCACGCATCACCTCTGACGAGACTCGCGCAGGCGCTGGGCCTGCTCTTCTGACTGTAGCCAGAGGAAGAACGCGAAGCTGGCGGCGGTCAGGAAGATGAGGTCACCGGGCACCCACATGATCACGCCACCGAGCCGCTGATCGGTCACCGGATCGACCCCGCGGGCGAGAGCGGTGATCGCGTAGTGCCCGTAGTACACGCGATCGGAGAACGCGAGGAGCCCGCCCAGGATCGTGTTCTGGGCGGCGCCGACGATGAGCAGGAACGGGATGCGCGCCGCGTACGGTAGCGTCGCGCGGAACGGCACCGGATCGATGACCACGCTCCAGAAGATGAGCGCGGCGGTGAGGAACCAGAGGTGCTCGACGACGTGGACCGCCTCGTGATCGAGGGCCGCGTCGTAGAGCGTCGGCACATGCCAGGCGTAGAGCCCGACGACATACAGGGCCGCCGCGACAAGGGGTCGCCGGACGGCGTGGACGAGCGCGCGAAAGGCCGTGTTGCCGGCGATCGCGCGAATGACGGTCCGGCGGACCACGAGCGGCAGACCGCGGAGCAACGGCCGGACGGGGGCGCCCGCGAGCAGCAACGGCGCCGCGACGACGAGCAGGAGCATGTGCTGGAGCATGTGGATGCTGAACAGCTCGAGCGCGATCGTGTCCACCGGTGAGGCAAGCGAGACGATCAGCGCCGCAAGCCCGAGGAGGAACAGCAACGTCCGCCACACCGGCCACCCGCGCCGCGCACGGGCACCGCGGAGATAGACGATGGCGCCCAGCAGCGTGAGACCGGCGAGGACTAGAGGCGTACGGTCGTGTCCACCATGATCGCGACGAAGAGCAGCGCGAGGTAGAGGAGCGAGTACAGGTACACGCTCTTGGCCATCGAACGTCGCTTTTCGGTGGCCGAGCGAAGGAGCCGGACCGCGTAGCCGACGAACAGCAGACCGAGCACGATCGCGGCGAACAGGTAGAGCACCCCGACGTACCGGGTCAGGAAGAGCAGCACCGACAGCGGCACCAGCGCGATCGCGTAGAGCAGGATGCCCCACTGCGCGGCACGCTCGCCGTAGACGACCGGGAGCATCGGCACGCCGGCGCGGTCGTAGTCATCCTTGATGAGCAGCGCGAGGGCCCAGAAGTGCGCGGGGGTCCAGAAGAAAACGATCGCGAACAGGTAGAGGGTGCAGATCCACGTTGTTCGCGACGGCCGCCCACCCGACAAGCGGAGGGATCGCTCCTGCCGCGCCGCCGATCACGATGTTCTGCACGGTCGTGCGCTTCAGCCAGAGCGTGTAGACGAAGATGTAGACGAGCGTTCCGCTGAGGGCGAGCAGCGCCGCGAGTAGATTCGCCACGCTCCAGAGCAGGGCGAACGCGAGGACGTTCAGGATCAGGCCCACTGCGATCGCGACGCGTCCCGAGACCCGATGGCCGGGAAGCGGACGGCGGGATGTGCGGCGCATGCGCTCATCGAGGTCGCGATCGAAATAGTGGTTCAGCGCCGATGCGCCGCCGCTCGCGAAGGCGCCGCCGAGCATCGTCGCGATGACCAGATGGAACGGCGGCACGCCGCCCGCCGCGAGGAACATTCCGCCGAGCGCGGTCACGAGCAACAACGACATGATGGCCGGCTTCGTGAGCGCCACGATGTCCTTGAGCGTCGTGGTCGCCTCGGCCCGCACCGGACGCCACGCCAGGACCGCGAGGGCGACCACCGAGCACCACAGCGCCGTGGCGACGGCCGGGTGCGCACCGAGCGGCCACGGCGAGAAGCCGGTGAGCGGGTTGAGCGCGCCGATGGCGACCTGGAGGACGAACAGGACCGCCGTCAGGATCGCGGCGATGCCGAGGCCCGGGATCTCGCGCCGGCGGGCCCAGCCACCCGCCGCCGCGTAGGCGACGACGATGCCGACGAGCGCGGCGATGTACCGATGGGCCATGTGCACTGCCGCCGCACCGGTGAATGGGATGCCGTCGTTGCAGAGCGGCCAGGTCGAGCACGCCGCGGTGGCGCCGTCACCGCGCACGTACGCGCCCGAAAGCAGCAGGACGAAGGTGCCGATGGCCGCGGTCAGCGCGAGCCAGGTGAACGCGGTCGGCTTCGCCAGGCCTGGCCCGGACGTCGGCCAGCGCACGACCACGGCGTACGTGGTGAGCACGGCGAGCAACAGCTCGGCGTTCGCGAGGTGGACGGTGACCCACGTGTCCGGGAGCTCGAGGAGGACCGTGATCGCGCCGAGGATCGCCTGCAGCCAGTACAGAACGACGGCGATCCCGACGAACACGAGTGCGCGGCGATCGCTCCGGTAGCGCGCCAGGGTCCAGACCGCCAGGGCCGCGAGCGCCAGGCCGGCGATGATCGCGAGCGAACGATGGGTCCACTCGATGAGGGTCGCAACGTCGAGCGACGGCAGGAACTGTCCATGACAGAGCGGCCAGTCGGGACAGCCGAGACCGGAGCCGGTGACGCGCACGATGCCGCCCCAGAACGCAGCCGGCAGTGCGGCGAGGAGCGTGAGGTAGACGAGGCGCCGGTAGCCCGCTGACATGGTCATGCCGCTAGGTATGCGGCGAGTCTTCCTTGAGCGGCCGCGCGCTGTGGACCACCGGGATGCGGGGGAAGTTGTAGACCGGCGGCGGCGACGGGGTGGCCCACTCGAGGGTATCGGCCTCCCACGGGTCATCGCCCGCGGGCTTCCCGTGGCCGAGCAGGATGCTGTTGACGAAGTTCACGAGGAAGAGCATCACGCCGACCGCGATGAGGAACGCGCCGATGGTCGAGATGAAGTTGAGCGAGCCCCACTCCGGCGACTGCGGGTAGTGGAAGACGCGGCGCGGCATTCCTTCAAGCCCGAGCTGATGCTGCGGGAAGAATGTCAGGTTCATGGCGATGAAGATCGTGATGAAGTTGAGCTGGCCGAGCCGCTCGCTCATCATCCGGCCGGACATCTTCGGGATCCAGTAATACATCGCGGCGAACACCGTCATCACGGCGCCGCCGAACAGCACGTAGTGGATGTGCGCGACGACGTAGTACGTGTCGGACAGCTGCACGTCCTCCGGCACCGAGCCGAGGAATACTCCTGAGATGCCACCGATGGTGAACGTGGCGATGAAGCCGAGCGCGAACAGCATCGGCGTCTTGAACCGCAATGAGCCATGCCAGATCGTGCCAAGCCAGCTGAAGATCTTCACGCCGGTCGGGATCGCGATGAGCATCGTCGCGAACATGAAGAAGACCTGCAGCGTCTCGTCCACGCCTGCGACGAACATGTGGTGGACGAACACGGAGAACGAAAGGAACCCGATCGCGACGCTCGAGTAGGCGATCATCTTGTAGCCGAAGATCGGCTTCCGTGAGAACACCGGCAGCACTTCGCTGACGACGCCGAACCCCGGCAGCACCATGATGTAGACCTCGGGGTGGCCGAAGAACCAGAAGAGGAACTGCCACAGCAGCGGATCGGCGCCCTCGGACGTCGCGAAGAAGCTGAGGCCGGCCAGGCGGTCGAACAGCAGCAGCACGCCGGCGACCGTGAG
>JANXXG010000385.1 GCA_025350745.1 Chloroflexota bacterium
AGTGGATCCGGTCGGGCTGACACAGCTTCGCCATCTCGTCGACCCATCCGACGAGATGCGAATTCGCGGGCGCCCTGTTGTTCACAGCGAGCATGCGGTCCCGCAAGGATACCCGCCGCTCCGCCGGTGCGCTCGATAGAATCGCCGGGTGAGCGATCCGCGCGAAGCCCAACGCGAGCGTGACCTGCACGAGCTCTTTGCAGCCCGTGCGGAGCTCGCGACGGCGTTCATGGGCGTGGACGACGCCGCCCTCGGGTATCGCGGCACCGGCGATGACTACGCGGTGTCCGGCATCATCGTCCACATCACCGCGACCCTCGACCACTACCGGCGGGTGCTCGAGGGGATGATCGATACCGCGTTCAAGGCGTTCGCGCTGCAGCCGCAGGATCCGGGCGTCGAAGCCGCGCACGCGGCGCGCGCGAAGACCGGCTTCGCTGCGGGCGAGCGCGATGAGGCGTTCGCGGTGCTCGAGTCGACCCACGACGACTTCGCGGCCGCTGCACTCTCGCTCGTACCCTCCGACTACGTCCGTCAGGTCCCCGTGACCTACAAGCCGGGGGAGGCGCCGCACAACACGAGCCCGGCCGACATCGTCGGGTGGCTGACCGACCACTATCGCGAGCACGTGCCGCACATCACGGATCTGGCGGCCGCCGCGCCAAAGGCCTAGCCGGCCTTCGTGTCCTCGCGCTCGAGGGCATACGCCAGCGCGTCGTCCAACGCCATTGCCACTCCCCGCTGCAACGCCGGCTGCCGCTCGGGAGGGATCGCGTCGGGCTGAGCCCGGTCCTCCGTGACGCCGAAGATCGCCGTCAGGCCGACGCCCGTTCGCTTCGCGAGGGCAGCCCACGTTCCGACAAGGACGTCGTGACGCTCGAGATCTCCCTCTGCTTTCGCGAGCTCCGCGAAGTTGCTCAGCATGAGGACCAGCCCGCTCGTGTCACCGCCGGCGATGAACAGATCCGTCGCCTCGATCCACGCGCTGCGCGCCGCGTCGGCCTGCCCAAGCTTGAGCTCGACCAGGCCGGTGACATGCAGGTCCCACGCGAGGTCGAACTGGTTCGAGAGCCTGCGATGCTCGCCAAGCGCCTCGGCGGCCAATGTCCGCGCGAGCAAGAGGTCCTCGCGGGTGCGGCCTTGACCGCGCGACAGCACGTTCGTGAGCGCGAACGAGCTGCGTCCGACCGCAGCCCCATCGCCCAGCTCGCGGAACAGCCCGAGCGCCTCCTCGAGAAGGGCGCGCCCCGGGGCGATGTCCGCATCCGGGACCGTGTAGGCAAAGGAGGCGTTGTAGGCGGCGAGGGCGACCTCCCTGGGTTCGCCGAGCGCTCGCGCCGCATCGAGTGCCATCGAGTAGAAGGTGAGCATCCCGGCGCGATCGCCCATCCAGTAGACAAGGCCGCCGGTCGCCTCGAGCACTCGCAGGCGCTGCGTCGGAGTGGCGCCCGGGACGGCAATGGCGCGCTCAGCCCACGTCCGGCCCTCACCGAGGTACCCGCGGATCTGCCAGAACCGCCAGAGCGCGTAGACGAGGCGTGCGGCATCGTCGGCGTGCCCCCCGGCGATGGCGAACTCGAGAGCAGCCCGGAAGTTGTCGTGCTCGAGCTCGACGCGATCCAGCCAGCGCTTCTGGTCCTTCCCCTGCAGCTCGGGCCGGGCGCTTTCGGCGAGCTCGATGTACGCGTCGCAGTGCCGCCGGCACAGCTCGTCGTGCTCACCGCTCTCGTCGAGCCGCTCCAGGGCGTACTCGCGGATCGTGACGAGCATCCGGAATCGCGACTCGCCGTTGACCTCGACCTGCCGCATGAGACTTTGATCCACGAGCTCGCTGACGCCGTCGAGCACGTCGCGGCCGATGTCGGCTGACGGTCCACAGACCGCCTCGAGCTGCTCCAGCCCCGCCCCGCTCACGAACACCGCGGAGCGCGCGAACAGGCGCTGCATCCCGCTGTCGAGGAGGTCGTAGCTCCAGGCGATCGCGCCACGGAGGGTGCGTTGACGATCGGTCCGATCCCGTGCGGTGCTCGCGAGGAGATCCAGACCCTGCTTCAGTCGCGGCAGCATCGCCTGCGGGGTGAGGAGCTTCACGCGCGCCGCCGCGAGCTCGATCGCAAGCGGAAGGCCGTCGAGATGGAAGACGATCTCCGCGACCGCCGCGGCGTTCTCCGCGGAGATCATGAAATCCGGCTTCACCGCCCGCGCCCGCTCGATGAAGAGCTTCACCGCGTCTGACTGCGCGAGGACCTCGAGCGATGGCAACCGTTCCGGGTTGGGGAGGTCGAGCGGCGGCACCGGGAGCTCCTGTTCACCGGAGATCCGAAGCGGTGCCCGGCTCGAGGTCACCACCTTGAGGCCCGGCGACGCGGCCAGCAACGTGGAGACAGTCGGTGCAGCGGGGAGGATCTGCTCGAAGTTGTCGAGCA
>JANXXG010000057.1 GCA_025350745.1 Chloroflexota bacterium
GTCGAACGCGGTCAATGGTCCAGGCCTCTCTCTCATCTTTCCTGGTCACCCAGGCCGGATTTGGCACCGCAGCGGGGCTCCGCCGGTTGCCGAGGCGTCAGTGGGCCGTTCCCTCAGCCTCTCTTGATGAATGGCGCCCCATGAACGGGGCTGTGACGAAAGCATAGACCAGCCGCGAGTGCGTCTAGGGTGGGCGACGGAGGCGTCCAATGAGTGAGAACGTCGTCGTCAACTACAAGACCGTGGCCAGCTTCTCGCCGGAGCGATTCACACCGGTCCCGTTCGGTCAGAGCGAGCACAGCCGCGCGCTCCTCGTGTGCCTCGAGCCCGGCCAGTTCATCCCGGTCCATTCGCCCGGAGTCGATATCACGTTCGTGATCCTCGAAGGTGAGGGCACGCTCGTCGCTGGCGATCATGAGCTGGAAGTCGGGCCAGGCGCGCTCGCCTTCGCGGCCGCGGGCCAGGCGCGCGGGCTTCGCGCCCGCACGCGCCTCATCGCGGTCCACGTCGTTGCGCCGCCGCCGACCGAGGAGGATCACACCGCGGTCATGGCCGGCCTTCGCCGCGGGAGCTGGCGCTGAGGCGCGATCGCGCGCCGTTCCTTGCGCTCGGCGCGTTCGCGCTCCTCGCGGGTCTCTGGGGTGCGCTCGCCCGGCTGGGCTGGCCGCTCCCGGCGAGCGGGACCGCGGCGACCATGCATGGACCGCTCATGGCGCTTGGATTCCTCGGGACGGTCATCGGGCTCGAGCGCGCGGTCGCGCTCGGCTCGCGCTGGCACTTCGCCGTCCCGCTCCTTTCGGGCACCGGGGCGATCGTGCTCGTCGCCGGCGGACCGCTCGTGCTCGCCGGAGCGGCGATCACCATCGCCGGCGCCCTGCTCGTGGCGGTCTACGCGAGCGGCATGCGCCGGGGGCCGGAGACCTACGCGATCGTGATGGCGGCCGGCGCGGCAGCGTGGGCCGTCGCGGCACTGCTCTGGACATTGGGCTGGGCTGTCTCGAGCGTCGTCCCGCTCCTTGCGCTCTTCCTCGTGTTCACCATCGCCGGCGAGCGACTCGAGCTCTCGCGGCTGTCGCGCCCCGGCCGGCTCGGCCGCGCAGGATTCGTCGCTGCGGTCATCGTCTTCGCGACGGGCGTGGCCCTCTCGCTCGTCATCCCCGATGCCGGCGTGCGGATCGCAGGAGGCGGCCTCGTTCTGTTGTCGCTGTGGCTGGTGCGCTTCGACATCGCGCGGCAGACCGTCCATCGGGCCGAGCCTGCCCGCTACATCGCCATCTGCCTCTTGGCGGGCTACGCCTGGCTGGCCGTGGCGGGCCTGCTGTGGCTCGGTGCGGGCTTCCAAGCTGCCGGGAGCCTGTACGACGCGATGCTCCACGCCCTCTTCCTTGGCTTCGTCTTCTCGATGGTGTTCGGCCACGAGATCATCATCATTCCCGCGGTGCTGGGCGTGACGCTTCGGTTCGGTCGGCGCTTCTACGCGCCGCTCGTACTGCTCCACCTCTCACTCGTCGCGCGGGTCGTGGGTGATCTCGCCGGCGGCTTCACGCTTTGGCAGCTGAGCGGTCTGACGAACGTCGTCGCGATCCTGCTGTTCGTCGCCGTGAGCGTGTCAGCCGTCGCCCGAGGTGTCAGGCGCTCGGAGCCGCCCGCACCATCGTCAGCAGCATCTTGAAGCGCACCCGCGCGTTCACCTCGTGCGCGATGCCACCAGGCATCAGTACGACCTCGCCGACGCGCGCGATGATCGCCTTGCCGCCGACCACGAGATCAGCCTCGCCGTCGAGGACCTGGAGGAAGGCATCGAACGCTGTCGTGTGCTCGCTGAGCGCCTGTCCGATGTCGAACGCGAAGAGCGTGAGCGACGCCGCCGGCTCCTGGGCGATCGCGCGGCTGACGATCGAGCCTTCCGCGTACGCGACGAGGGAGGCGAGCGGCAACGCGGTCGCGGGCGGCAGCGCTCCGGCTTTACGTTGGGGCACCCCCGCAGTATGCGCGGGGTCACGGCGGGAGCCGATCTAAACTGCTCGCATCCCATGACTGAACGACTCGTCGAGCGGACCTTGCGCGCCTTCAGTGATGATCTGGCGTCGGCGGCGGCCGTCCCGGGCGGCGGCAGCGCGGCCGCATACGCCGGCGCGCTTGGCGCGGGGCTTGCGGCGATGG